>CAKRHL010000101.1 GCA_934338765.1 uncultured Lachnospiraceae bacterium
ATATTTCCCGGAGCCATATCCGGCACGTTCCTGTGTTGAGGTGGCACGCCTTCCTAAGGATGTTCTGATCGAGATTGAGGCGATTGCGGCAAAATAAAAGAACAGAGGAATAAAATAAGTAACTCAGTGGATTTTACAGGGATGCCCAAAAGTGCGTTATCACTTTTGGGCATCCCTGTTTCGTTGTATGAAAAAATAAATGATAGGATTTTATTTGCAGTAATTGTTTATGATAGATAAAGACTAAATTGTCTGACAATTTGCAGATAAAAAAGACAATTTCATTTTAGAAAAATGGATTGACAATGAAATAATTGTATATATTGCACAAATAAATTGATTTATATTAGTAGAAATGTCAAAAATAAGAGATAAATGTGAATAGTTATCCACATTTTGTGGATTTAAAAATGGTGGAAAAATGGAGTTATTCACGAAGTTATCCACATTATCCACATTTTTTACCTGTTTTTTACACAAAAACAATCCTGTCAACAAGAAAATTTGTTTTGTGAAAAAGGATAAAAATGCAAAATGTGAAAAAAAATCTTGACAGACAAATTGTGTGACAATTAACGAATAATACTTTGATCCGGAACATAAGAAATGTTATTGGTGTATGTTATATGTTGATGAGAGAAAAGTTCGAATATGTTTTTGTGCAATTTGTTCATTTTTGCTTGCAAAATATAGCGAGTTGTAGTATAATATAACCATTCTAAACAGTAAAGGAGTTGGGGACTTATGCAGTATATCATCAGTGGTAAGAACATCGACGTAACAGAAGGATTGAAGGCTGCTGTCCAGGATAAGCTGGGCAAGCTGGAGAGATATTTTACACCGGAGACAGAAGTTCATGTAACCCTGAGTGTAGAGAAGGAGAGACAGAAAATAGAGATTACCATCCCAATGAAAGGAAATATTGTCAGAGCAGAGCAGGTTAGCGATGATATGTACGTTTCTATTGATCTTGTAGAGGAAATTATTGAGCGTCAGCTTCGTAAATATAAGAACAAGATTGTCGATCAGCAGCAGTCAGCAGTCAGCCTGAGCAAGGCTTTTGTAGAGGAGGACATTGAGGAGGATGACGAGATCAAGATCATTCGTTCCAAGAGATTCGCTATGAAGCCGATGGAGGCTGAGGAAGCTTGCTTACAGATGGAGCTTCTGGGACACAATTTTTATGTATTCCGTAATGCAACAACTGATGAGGTCAATGTTGTATACAAGAGAAAAGGAAATACTTATGGATTGATCGAGCCGGAGTTTTAATGAGTTGGTTTATGGGAGAAGAAAAATAAGCACAGGAAGGTATCATACAGTGGGGTGTATGATATAAAGCAGTATAGAAGGGGTGAGTGTCAGTTTTTGGCACCCGCTCTTTTTTTATTATACAGGAAAATGCTCGTAATGTAGTGTGAGCAAGGTCAAAACGCTGGTTTTGCCCTTTTTTGCAACAGAAAGGAAAGAGAGATGAAACGAACAAAAAGAGTAATTGCCTTATTTGTGGGAGCGGCTATGATCCTGTCCCAGCTGACAATGCCGGGGATAGGGAAAAGAGCTTTAGCGGATAATGGTTTTCAGGATCTGGATCAATCACAGATCACGGAGGCGATGGGAGCCGGTTGGAATCTGGGAAACCAGTTGGAGGCATCAAACGGTGGTACACCGTCGGAGACGGCATATGGTAATCCGGTGATCAGTGAAGACCTTATTAAAGCAGTGAAAAAAGCAGGATTTCGCTCAATCCGTATTCCGGTTTCTTATTTAAGTAAGATCGGAAGTGAGCCGGATTATACCATCGATTCTGCCTGGCTTGACAGAGTGCAGCAGGTAGTGGACATGTGTATGGACAATGATCTTTATGCCATTATTAATATGCATGGAGATGGTTACACAAGCGTGACCGGAGGATGGCTGTATTGCGGAGATGATGATTCCGCACAAGAACAGATCAAGGCAAAGTATAAAGCCTGCTGGAAACAGATTGCGACACGTTTTCAGTCCTATGATGAGCACTTGATCTTTGAATCCATGAATGAGGAGTTTGATGGAAGTTATGGCAATCCGCCGGCAAAAGCATATGCAAACATCAATGCATATAATCAGATTTTTGTGGATACCGTACGTCAGACCGGTGGCAACAACGATAAACGCTGGCTGCTGATACCGGGCTGGAATACCAATATCAATTATACAGCAGATAATTATGGATTTCAGCTGCCGACAGATTCATATCGTTCGGGAGATATAGCAGCTGCCGAGCAGAGGATTATGATCTCGGTGCATTATTATGATCCGTGGGATTTTTGCGGAACAGAGGATGGCAGTGTGACCCAGTGGGGAGATGCTGTGACGGACAGCTCCAAAAAGGCATCATGGGGAGACGAATCCTATCTGAAGAGCCAGTTTCAGAAGCTGCAGAGCGCATTTGTACAAAAGGGTTATCCGGTAGTGATCGGAGAATACGGATCGATTGATAAATCTACCGATGATTCTGTAAATGCCGCGTCCCGTGTTGAATTTGCCGGAAAGGTATGCAGCTACGCCAAAAAGGATGGGCTGATTCCGGTATATTGGGATAACGGACACAATGGACATTATGGTTTTGGTCTTTTTAACAGATATAATAGTCAGGTGACACAGCAGGAGATTATTGATGGGATTATGGAGGTCTATGGAAGTGCGACCGGTACAAGTACACCGAAGACCACAACCGCGGCACCGTCTGCTTCTGCTGCAGGAGCAACAGATACGCCATCTACAGGAGTAGAAAGAGAGATCCTGTTTGAAAACGGAAGTGTCGGTGAAAGCTATGAAACCAACGATGCATCATGGCTTGTAGACGGGAAAGATAACGATACGCTTACGGTAATATATACATGTACGGAGGCAGATCATGCCGGCTGGGGGATTCTTGGCTGGGGAGCTTCCGTGGATGGTGAGTGGAAAGAGGGAAAAGGATATTCCGCAGGAAGTCCGGCTTCTACCGAGGTTACGGGTACATGTACCCTGAAGGAGCTGCGGGAGGCTCTTGATATCAGCAGCAGTTCAGCGGTTAGTTATTTAAAACTATCTGCTTATAATGGTGGAAAGATACTGAAAATATATCTGGAAAAAGAAGCTTCTGCGACACCGACCGCAACACCGACGGCCAGTGCCACAGCAGGAGTGCCGACCGCAACACCGACGGCCAGTGCCACAGCAGGAGTGCCAACCGCAACACCGACGGCCAGTGCCACAGTAGAAGTGCCGACCGCAACACCGACGGCCAGTGCCACAGTAGAAGTGCCGATTGGAACACCGACGGCCAGTGCTACAGCAGAAGTGCCGACCGCAACATCGACGGCCAGCGCTACAGCAGAAGTACAGACTGATGCACCGGCGGTAAGTGCTACAGGAGGAGTACCAACACAGAGACCGTCTGCTATTCCGGCTACGGAGGTCCCGTCGTTGGTTCCGGATACCACGCCGGTTCCGGGAACTTCAGATGCACCGGATACTACCCCGGTTCCCGGAATCTCAGGTGCGCCGGATACTACTCCGGTTCCCGGGACTTCAGATGCGCCGGATACCACGCCGGTTCCGGGAACTTCAGATGCGCCGGATACCACTCCGGTTCCGGGAACTTCAGATGTGCCGGATACCACGCCGGTTCCGGGAACTTCAGATGTGCCGGATACTACGCCGGTTCCGGAAACTTCAGATGCGTCGGATACCACTCCGGTTCCGGGAACTTCAGATGTGCCGGATACCACGCCGGTTCCCGGAAACTCAGGTGCACCCGGCACCACCTTTGTTCCGGAAGTCACAGAAACACCGGGAAAAACAACAGTACCGGGAGTATCAGGAACTCCGGCTCCGAAAAAGTCTCCGATACCGGGAAGCAGTACATCTGCGCCGGTACAGCAGGAACAGACCAAAAAAATGTATGTAACTCAAAAATATTCATTGACGGCAGGAGAGGAAACTGACGTAGAATCGTGTCACAGCTCTAATGCGAAAGTGGCCCGGGTGGATTCGTCCGGCAGGGTATCGGCGCTGAAAGCCGGTTCTGCAGAGATCACGATCACATATGTCGATGGTACATCTGTTATTTACAGGCTGCAGGTGGTTAAACCGAAGGTGACGTTGAAGCATAATAGGCTTTCGATACGTAAGGGACAAAAAGCACGGATAGAAATAAAGAAGAAGCTTTTTTCCGATAAAGTGAAAAAATATTGTGTCAAAAACAAATCGGTTGTAAGAGTTACAGCGGCAGGTAAGGTCACGGGACGGAAAAAAGGCCGTACATATGTCACCGTGATCATGAAAAGCGGCGTCCGCAAACAGTGCAGGATTACGGTAAAATGATAGAGATATGATCAGAGAGTCTCTGGAGTATTGCGTCAATGGCAGTACTTCAGGGGCTTTTGCTTTTGAAGGGGCTTTTGAAGGAAAAATAAAAGTTGCTTATAAACTTGAAAAATGCTATACTTGAGTGTAATTTCGGAATTAGGTGAAATTATATTTACCTGCGGACAGGGGCAGGTATTGGAAAGGTAAGGTAGAGTATGAGTATTTTTACAAAGATTTTTGGCACTCATAGTCAGCATGAGCTGAAGCGTATTACCCCGATCGTAGATAAGATCGAAGCATTAGCTCCTGAATATGAGGCATTGAGTGATGAGGAGCTGCAGGCAAAGACTCCGGAGTTTAAGGAGAGACTGGCAAATGGTGAGACGCTGGATGATATTCTGGTAGAGGCGTTTGCGACAGTCAGAGAGGCAGCGACCCGTGTTTTGAATATGAGACATTATCGTGTACAGCTGATCGGTGGTGTGATCCTGCATCAGGGACGTATCACAGAGATGCGTACCGGTGAAGGTAAAACCCTGGTTTCTACACTTCCTGCATACTTAAATGCTTTGGAGGGAAAGGGGGTTCACATTGTCACAGTCAATGATTATCTGGCAAAGCGTGATGCTGAATGGATGGGAAAGGTACATGAGTTTCTTGGCTTAAAGGTTGGAGTGATCTTAAACTCCATGGACAACGATGAGAGACGAGAGGCATACAACTGTGATATCACATATGCTACAAACAACGAGCTTGGTTTCGATTATCTTCGTGACAACATGGTTGTTTATAAGAAGGATCTGGTACAGAGAGAGCTTCATTATGCGATCATCGATGAGGTGGATTCCGTATTGATCGATGAAGCGCGTACGCCGCTGATCATTTCCGGACAGAGTGGCAAGTCCACAAAGCTTTACGAGGCTTGTGATATATTTGTTAAACAGCTCACCAGAGGTACCCGCAAGGAGCTTTCCAAGATGGATATCCTGATGGCAGAGGATGAGCAGGAGACAGGAGATTACGTTGTCGATGAGAAGGACAAAAACGTAAACCTGACTGAGGAGGGTGTCCACAAGGCAGAGCGTTTCTTTGGTGTAGATAATCTTGCAGATCCGGACAATCTGGAGCTGCAGCACAATATCAATCTGGCTCTTCGTGCCCATTCGCTGATGGCAAGGGACAAGGATTATGTGGTGAAGGATGATGAGGTACTGATCGTAGATGAGTTTACCGGACGTATCATGCCGGGACGTCGTTTCTCCGACGGTCTTCATCAGGCGATCGAGGCAAAGGAGCATGTAAAGGTCAAGAGAGAAAGCAAGACTCTTGCTACGATCACGTTCCAGAACTTCTTCAACAAATATGAAAAGAAATCCGGTATGACAGGTACGGCTCTGACAGAGGAGAAGGAGTTCCGTGATATCTATGGCATGGATGTTATCGAGGTTCCGACCAATCTGCCGATCGCACGTATTGATTATGATGATGCCGTATACAAGACTAAGAAAGATAAGTTTAATGCCGTTGTTGCGGATATCGTAGAGGCACACGCGAAGGGACAGCCGGTTCTGGTTGGTACCATTACCATTGAGACGTCTGAGATGCTGAGCCAGATGCTTCAGAAGAAGGGCATTCCTCATAAGGTGTTAAATGCGAAGTTCCATGAGCTGGAGGCAGAGATCATCGCGGATGCAGGTCAGATGGGTGCTGTAACCATCGCAACCAACATGGCCGGGCGTGGTACTGATATTAAGCTTGGCGAGGGCGTTAAGGAGCTTGGTGGTCTGAAGATCATCGGTACAGAGCGTCATGAGTCCCGTCGTATTGATAATCAGCTTCGAGGTCGTGCCGGACGTCAGGGAGATCCGGGTGAGTCCCGTTTTTATATTTCCCTGGAGGATGATCTGATGCGTCTGTTCGGTTCTGACCGTATCAAGGGCTTGTTTGATGCGATGCCGGATGGAGAACAGGTGGAGCACAAGATGCTTTCCAGTGCTATTGAGAGTGCCCAGAAGAAGATTGAGGGTAACAACTTCGGTATACGTAAAAACCTGTTGGAATTTGATCAGGTCAACAATGAACAGAGAGAAGTTATCTATAAAGAGCGTCGGATGGTTCTTGACGGAGAGAACATGCGTGACACCATTCTGAGTATGCTCAAGGAGCAGGTAGAGAAGGCTGTCAGCCGTGTGGTCGGTGATGATCAGAGTGCGGAAGACTGGGATATCGCAGAACTCAACAATATACTTCTTCCAATTGTTCCTGTTAAGCGCATTGAGCTGACAGAAGAGCAGAAGAAGCATTGTACCAAGGCTGAGCTGGTAGAACAGCTTCAGAAGGAGGCTGTTGAAGTATATGAGGCGAAGGAAGCAGAGTTCCCTGAGCCGGAACAGTTCCGCGAGGTAGAGCGTGTGATCCTTTTGAAGGTGATCGACCGCAAGTGGATGGATCATATCGATGATATGGATCAGCTTCGTCAAGGTATCGGACTTCAGGCGTATGGTCAGAGAGATCCTGTTGTAGAGTACAAATTTGCAGGTTTTGATATGTTTGATGCCATGATCGATTCTATTGCGGAGGAGACCATCAAGGTACTCACACATATTAAGATCGAGCAGAAGGTTGAGAGAGAGCAGGTGGCTCAGGCAACAGGCACCAACAAGGATGATTCTGCGGTAAAGGCACCAAAGAAGAGAAAGACCAAGAAGATACAGCCAAATGATCCGTGTCCATGTGGAAGCGGTAAGAAGTATAAGCAGTGTTGTGGTAGAAAATACTAAAACCTACAGGCAGGTTTATTGCTCTGGTTTACCACCAGAGGGAGACAGGAGCTTCATAGAAATATTTAAGGGAAAAGAAAGAGGTGAAAAAGATGGTTGAGTTTGATGTGATCAAACAGTCCCTGGCAAATTATGCCCAGCCATTGTTAGAGATGGGGGATTCACTTTGACCTGGCTAACAAAAAAGACCGGGTTGAAGAGCTGGATAAGACAATGGAGGAACCGGGATTCTGGGATAATCCTGAAAAGTCTACAGCGAT
>CAKRHL010000102.1 GCA_934338765.1 uncultured Lachnospiraceae bacterium
ACCTGCGGCCGGATCTGCCCCAGCCTTTCATTTAATACCCCGAAATAATCCGGGATCTGTCCCTGCAGCTCCTGACGAAGCTTTTTGATCAATGCCGGACTGTTACCACCACTGGAAAATCCGGCTACAATATCCCCCTGTTTCACCAGAGACGGAAAATAAAAGCTACATTTTTCCTTATCATCTACCACGTTTACCAGAATCCTCTCCCGACGGCAGTATTCTGATATTTCCCGGTTACACTCCTCATTATCGGTCGCTGCGATCACAAAAAACTTCTGCTCCAGATCCTTTATTTCATACCCACGGCACAATAGTTTCATCTGTCCGGAATATTCCCCGGCAAGATCACGGATTGATTCACAGATCTCCAGGGAAACTACAGTTATATTCACACCAAAGGGAAGTAATTCACGGATCTTGCGAAATGCCACATCGCCTCCCCCGACCACAAGGCATTCCTTTCCTTCCAGTTCTATAAAAAACGGAAAATATGCCATATTCACTAACCAGCCTTTCTGCCTGTTTATTTTGAAGCTGTATCCGTGTTTTGCGCAACTAACGCAAGCAGATATATACCACATAAGCGGCATACATGGCAAGCATGGAAATTCCCTCCCAGCGAACCAGCTTCTGCTTTGTCCAGGCAAAGCAGAGTACGATGATGCTCATAACCACCAGCACAATGATATCTATGATATTTTCCATCTGGAAAACCATTGGATGAATGGCTGCTGCAACGCCAAGCACAAACAATATATTAAAGATATTGGAACCGATGACATTGCCCAGTGCCATATCCACCTCATGCTTTCTGGCTGCCACGACAGAAGTAGCAAGCTCCGGCAGACTTGTTCCAAACGCCACAATAGTCAGACCGATCAGATTCTGACTCATGCCAAAAGAGGCTGCTATTGCAGAAGCTGCGTTGACCACCAGCTGTCCTCCTGCTGCAATAGCTGCTGCTCCGCCAACAATATATATGATACACTGCCAGATGGGACGTATCTCATATTCATCCTCGTCTGTATTCTCATTTCTCGCTTTCTGCGCAGAACGGATCATCCAGAGTAAAAATCCCACAAACAGGATCAAAAGAATAAATCCGTCAATATGACCCAGTGTCATCCCGATCCATCCAAAGATCATCAGTACCACTGCCACGATCACTGAAAACGGAAACTCTCCCGTCAGTGTATCCCGGCTGACTGTCAACGGACAAAAAAGAGCACAAACGCCACATACCACCATCAGATTAAAGATGTTGGACCCTACAGCATTTCCCACTGCAACACCGGTATTTCCTGCGATCGCCGCACTGATGCTGACGGCACATTCCGGCAGACTTGTTCCCATGGCCACAATGGTCAGACCGATGATCAGAGACGGTACACGAAGCCTTTTTGCAATGCTGGAGCTGCCTTCCACGAAAAAATCTGCTCCCTTGAGCAGCAAAACAAATCCTATGACCAACAACAAATAATCCATTTTATTTTCCTCTTTCTTTCAGTATATGAACAAATCTTATAGCACCAGCCCTCCTTTGTCAATGCACGGATCATCAATTTCAAAGCATATTTTCCAGAAAGGTAGCATAACCTCTGGTAACATCCCGCACAAATACATGCGTGACTGCTCCAATACACTTTCCGTTTTGCAGCAAGGGAGCTCCACTCATGCCCTGCACGATTCCTCCTGCCTTTTTTAACAGCTCCGGATCCGTGACATGAATCTCCATCCCCTTGTTATCTTCCGAAGAAAGATTGATCTTCTCAATCTCTACCTCATACTCCTGCACTTTATCGTCCAGCTGACATAATATGGTTGCCTTTCCCTTTTTCACATCCTGCTTACAACCTGCCTCACAGGACTTCGACTCCTGAAACTGATACTGTTCATGAGAAATAACACCTGTAATCCCAAGAGAAGTATTGTTTTGTATATCTCCCAGCTTATTGTCCCTGCCCAGCTCAACAAAACCTGCCAGCTGCCCCGGTGCTCCGTCTCTTCCCTTTACTACATGATCGATCCCTGCCGGATATAATCCTCCATTTTGCAGACGGATCAACAGCTCCGTATCTGCATCGGTAATCCCATGTCCCAGAGCAGCAAATTCATTTGCCTCTGTAACAAATGTCAGAGTTCCGATCCCTTCTGTATCCTCCCTCAGCCATGCTCCGATCTGGTATGTTCCGTTTTGTGCCTGCACCGGGGATATCCTGACCTTTATCTTTGCTGAATCTCTTTTCACACTCAGAACCACTTTACCGGCTCCATTTTTCTGAAGAAGCTTGGTTACATCCTGAATCGTTACCACCGGCTGGCCATTTATTTCATAAATATAATCCCCTGTCTGAAGCTTGTTGTAAGATGGCATTTTCTCGTTTCCTCTGGTAACCGGTATCTTTCCTGTCCCCAATACCATCAGTCCGTCCGAATGTATATAAAGACCCACAGCTCTGCCTACCGGCATAACCTTCGTCTGCTTTCTCACATCAATCTTTATCTTCTTGCAGGGAATCCATCCGAATAGGCGTACCTCTCCCTGCATGATCCCACACTTCTGTGCAGATACAGACAATGGTCCCCCCATGCTGAACTGAATATGCTTTCCGACCTTCTGTGCATGGTCAATACTTACCTGTGCCACCTCTGCCTCCGACTGATCTACCCTTACCTGGGTAAACGGAATACCGAAGTCTATATTTTCCATACGATTCTGAAAAAGAACAATCTCATCCGGAATCCGATCCTTCATTTCAAAATACCAAAATACCGCCGTAAATGCCATCACGGCGATCAGGACCCCCAGCAGACATGACCGGTACATCCACCTCTGCCTCTGTGTCATACGATAACTTTGTCTCTTATGTCTGCTATACATCTCTCCACTCCTTCTTTTTGTCTTATATCATCATTATGATACAAAACTCTCTATTCTATACGATTTCGGAATGGAATCCCAATGATTTAAAAAAATCAAAACCCTAATGATACTCTGAAATGATCTTTATGCCCGCAGGTCTCTCTTGACCTGTTCTGCCATCTGCTTCATCTCTGCCGCACTTTCCCTGACGGAATCAGTAATCTCCACACCTCCCAGGATCCTTGCAAGCTCTCCTACAGACTCCTCCTTGTCAAGCATACGGATATCCGTTGAGGTATGACCTCTTTTGCTGCTCTTTTCGATCAGATAATGGGAATCTGCCATAGCTGCAATCTGTGCCAGATGAGAAATACATATTACCTGATGTGTATTGCCAATATAAGACATCTTCTCTGCCACCATCTGCGCCGTCCGTCCACTGATACCTACATCAATCTCATCAAAGATCAGTGTCGGAATTTCATCATGCTGCGCCAGAACCGCCTTGACTGCAAGCATGATCCTGGACAGCTCGCCGCCGGATGCAGCCTCACCGATCGGTTTCATATCCATACCCGGATTCGTTGACAGCATAAACTCCACCTCATCCTGCCCGGAACGGCTCAGGTGACCTAACGGCCGCACAGCGATCTCAAACTGAACCTGCAGAAAATTTAACTCCTTTAATGCTTTGACGATCTCCTTTTCCAGACGACGGCTGACTTTATGACGTATCTCTGTAATCTCATCCGCAAGCTTCTGTAATGTCTGCTCCTTCTCCGCCAGACGCTGCTGCAGACTCTCTCTGTACTCCTCATACTCATCATAGCGTGCCAGCTTTTCCTGAAGCTTTTCACCATATGCCTGTACCTGTGCTGTCGTAGCTCCGTACTTTGACTTGATCGTACGAACAAGGTCAAGCCTCTGCTCCACCTCAGCAAGCTGCTCTCCCCCGGTCTCAAAATCACTTATATAATCTGAAATATCCCGGTTAAAATCTGTCAACAGAGAATCCACCTCGGACAGCTGGTTACAAAACTCCTCCATCTGAGGACTAAACTCGGACAGCTTATGCAGGATCCTGACACTCTGTCCCAACTGCTCCGCTGCCGTCGCATTTCCCTCTCCCGTCATGGAATAAATCTCTCCTAAACCTGCCGCGATCGAAGTGGCATTGGACAGCTCTCTGTACTGCTCCTCAAGACGATCCTCCTCGCCATGCACCAGTGCCGCCTGTTCAATCTCCTCCAACTCATATTTCATAAAAGAAATCTCGCGAAGACGTTCCTCCTCCGGTATCTCCTGTCCTGTAAGCTCCTGCTGCAGCTCCTGATACTCCCGGTATCCGTCTCCCATCTGTGCCAGTCGATCTCCCAGCTCTCCTCTGGCATACCGGTCCACAATCTCCATATGCTTTGCACTGTGAAGCAGGGACTGCTGCTCATTCTGTCCATGAATGTCGATCATAATGTCCGCAATACGACGTATCATAGAAAGTGTCACGCTCTCTCCATTGATGCGGTTCACACTGCGGCCGGACATGATCTTTCTGGAAATAAGGATCTCGTCATCCTCCATAGAAATGCCCATCTCCTCCACCAGCTCCCTCTGATGCTGTGTATCGGCCCGGAACGTAAGCTCTACCAGAGCATAATCTGCCCCCTTGCGGATCACGTCCTTGGAACTCTTCTGGCCCAGAGCCAGATTGATCGATCCAATGATGATAGACTTTCCGGCACCTGTTTCTCCCGTCAATACATTCAGGTGATCTGAAAAGTCCACCTCTACCTCATCAATGATGGCTAAATTTTTCACATGTAAATTTACTAACACGACTTGCTCCTTTCTGGCAGTCTACCGCTTTCCCTATGGCAAGTATAGCATAAAGAAAACGCCTGTTCAAGACTTTTCTCGAACAGACGTTCTTTTTGTGCATTTTGACTAATTCAACTTTGTGATATTTACACGACATGCCATTTTACAGCCATTTACCGTCGCATATATATAAGTGGTTCCCACACTTCGTCCAACAACCTTACCGTTTACTACAGTAGCCACTCTCTGGTTTGACGAGTACCATGTAGGAGAAGCCGTCGTCCCTTCTACCGTCAATGTCTCCGTATCATACTGACGCATGGTCAATGTACTTCTGTTCAACGCCACGACATTGACTGCCACAGTAGAGGTAACACCTCCGTCTGCCAGGATCGTAATGGTACAGTTTCCTGTTCCCACTGCTGTGACAATACCGCTTTCTGATACCTTGGCAACCCTCTTGTTGTCTGATGCAAAACTGATATTATCCGATGTATTATTTGGCAGTACCGAATATGACAGCTTCGTGGAATCTCCCTGCTTCATGGTCAGCTCCGACTGTGCAACGACAATACCTGTTGCAGGAACTTTCTCTGTAACCTTAACAACACAGACAGCCTTTTTCTTTCCACCATCCTTGGTCACTGCGGTGATCTTTGTCTCACCCTCCGCAATACCGCGCACCATTCCATCATTTTCAACAGTTGCAATGCCGGTATCTGCAGACCTCCACGTTACGCCATGGAGAGTCGTGTTCTTTGGTTTCATGACTACATGAAGCCTTCTGGTCCCTCCCACATAGCATACGGCATAATTCGGTACGATCTGGATGGACTTGGCTCTCTGGATCACCCGTACCTTACAGTTGGCCTTTACCTTCAGACGATCCCTCGAAGTTGCTGTTATAGTGGTCATTCCCACCTTCTTTGCTGTAATCTTTCCCTTCTGATTGACCCTTGCGATCTTTTTTCTGGAGGTCGTCCAGCGCACCGCCGGTGTCTTGGTATTGTTGGACCAGACAGTTACCTTCATCCTGTAAGTAGAACCTACTCCCATACGGATCCCTGTCTTACCAAGCTTCACAGTGGTTTTCAGGGTTGCCACCGTTACCTCACAGGTTGCAGTTACGTTGTATTTCGTTAATGTACAGTAAATTGTACATGTTCCTTTTGTAAGACCTGTGACCTTACCATCCTGGTCAACCTTGGCAATTGCCGGATTGGAACTCTGCCATGTGGCTGTTCCATCTGCCTCTTCCGGAACGATCACCTTGGATATCTTAAAGCTTTTGCCCACGGCAATCTCTCTGGTGGAAGGCTTCAACGTCAATGTCACACCCTCAATAACCGTAACATTACAGTAAACAACAATCTTGCCTTCATCAGACTGACAGATGATCGTTACCGATCCTTTCTTTACTGCAGTAACAAGACCTTTCTCGTCAACTGTTGCAATGGATGGATCAGAGGACTGATATGTCACCTTCTGATTGGTTGCATCTGCCGGAGTAAAGATCGGGGTGATCTGGAATGTAGATCCCGTCTCAATTTCCTGGGCTGTCGGTGTGATGTTGAAGTCGATCACATTCACATATGCTTTCAATACCGTCACCTTACAGGTAGCGATAATATTTCCCTCTACGGACTGACAGATGATCGTTGTCTCTCCAACAGCCACACCTGTTACAAGTCCATTCTCGTCTACCGTTGCGA
This sequence comes from uncultured Lachnospiraceae bacterium, assembly GCA_934338765.1. Lineage (GTDB taxonomy): Bacteria > Bacillota > Clostridia > Lachnospirales > Lachnospiraceae > Jutongia. The sequence continues at coordinate 6,394 of CAKRHL010000102.1, forward strand.
TCTTTTCATCAACACTCTTATAATTTACCTTCTGATTACTTGCATTTTCCGGCGTAAAGATCGATTTAATATAAAATGTTGATCCAACCCTGACCTCCTGCTCCGCAGGCTCTACCGTAAAGTCCTCCACAGGCACCGGAGGGGCTACCACCGTAACGGTACAGGTTTTGACAATATCTCCATCCTCCGAACGTCCGATCAGCACTGCCGAACCTTCACTGATACCCTGAACCACACCGTTATCGTCTATTGTAGCTACGGTTTCATCTGAGCTGTAAAAATGCACGGTCTGATCGGTTGTATCCTCCGGCTTAAATACCGGTTTAACGGTATAGTTGTCACCAACATACAGCTCCTTGTGTGCCGGAGTCAGTTCATAATCCACTGCGCTTACCACAGCCGGCTCCACCTTGATCTTACAGTAGATCGGGCTCCATACCGTTCCCGTAATAGGATCTCTGTATACGGCACCAATAGATACCGTACCCTCTGCTACTGCAGTTACAAGACCATTCTCGTCAACCTTTGCCACCTTTTCATCGGTAGAGGACCAGTTGAGATTCTGATACGTCGCCGTTATCGGTTCAAAGACACTCTCAATCTGAAGTGTATCGCCTACATGCATCGTTGACTCAGACGGCTTCAGGGTAATATTTTTGGCCGGCACATCCTGACTGATGACCCTGACCATACAGGAAATCGCACCGGAAATCCCCAGATCCTCCGGTACACATGTGATCCATGCCACATCTCCAGCCTTTAGACCGGTGACATTACCATCATCATC
>CAKRHL010000103.1 GCA_934338765.1 uncultured Lachnospiraceae bacterium
TTTAATTGTATATCCGGTGATAATATATCATTGTCCTTTTTTTGATTAACGGATTTTTTTACCAAAACCAGATTATCCAAGCTATCATCCTTTGTTTTTGATTGTGGATATATATGATCTCTGTCATATATAGTGGTATCCATTAATTCCGACAGATCAATTGGATCTCCGGTATACATACATCTTCCCATTTGTGTATAGTACAGATAATATTTTATACTACGGAATTTACTCTCTTCTGTGCCGTCAATTTCTTTTAACCAATCTCTTTCTTTATCCTTTATGTTTTTATATAACAGTTTCAAAGTATCCTTTCTCGATACAGTTCGTTTCTTTTCCCCTGAAGAACGTGCCATCTCTATAAAAATCTTTTTAGGCTCCTTTCCCATTATTTTTGTCACTTCCCGAGATATCAGTAATGACTGCCATGCCGCTCTTTTGATTGCTGGCGATCCTACTACATTTTCCATAAGATTGTCATACGAAAACACCTTCTGCTGCCCAAGCATTATTGCATTTTCCTGTTCGATATTTTCAGAAAATGTATATTTTTGACTTAAAATCTGCATCAAATTATCATTGGTATGCCGAAGCATATATAGAATTGTCCCCCTTTTCCCTGTGTTTGTATCAAATCCTTCAATTCCATCCAAAAATTCTTTCGATAATCTTCCCCATCCCTGATACCGCAAACGAACAATTTTCCTTAGTGCCTCATCTGAAATCTTATCCTCCCCGTACGTCTTTCGAATCACACGTTTCAACATTTTCTCGTCACCGCTATATACAGTAATCCAATTTATAATATTTTCCACCATTTGCTGTATCGAATATTTTTTCACTTCATCTCCAAAGATTTTTCGAAAATCATGATACGAACTAAGAGAGGATTTTATCTGTATATCAATTCCGGATAAAGGATTTTCCTTTAGGTCCACCCCCTCTGATATCAGAAACTCCTCTATATCCTTTCTCTTGACTTTTTTGCAATTTAAATATAATGTTTGAAACATTTTTTCTTTTAATTCCACAGGGATTTTTTCCTGACCGATTTTTATATTATTAATTTCGTTCCAAACCATATATTCGCTGTAAATCAACGAATTTTTTGGTACAACATCCTTTCCAATTAGATATGTACACTTATTGGTCATACGACGGATAAATTTTTCTCCAGTACCTTCAAAATCTATTTTTTGCTCAATATTCCAAGGCGTTATTGTCCCTTCTTCCTTTCTGACAACCCATGCATTTTTATTATGATAAGAATTTAATGGTCCAACAAAATAAGGTACACGAAACTTAAATATTTTTACAATCTTATCCATCGCTGTTAATCCATAGGAATCTGTCTCCGTCAAAAATGGATATTGTTCGCTGACATTTTCTAATATTTTACGCAATTCCATTTCGTTTACCTGATAAGGAATCACTCCATTATTCTTTGACACCTGTAGTGGCAGAAATGTTTCGTTATCCAATTCTTCCCTTATCCTATCTATATCGTTTCTATCTCCTTCATATTTATCCAATATTGATTTAATATTCTTTTTCATATCTTCATATTTACAACCTTTTACTCTTTTCTTCTTTCCGCAATTTGACACAGATTTAATATAGGCACAATAATTATTGGTTCCTTCCTTTTGAAAAAAATCTCTATAAACATCATCTCCTATTTCTCGAAATATCCCTTTTAAGAGTCTCAGATCCTCTTTATGTTTTTCATAGAAATTCACTTTAGCAACCGACAAATACGTCTCTCCTTCCCATTCTCCTCCAGCTAGTATGTCCGCTAGCACGGACCAATCATACATACTTTTTAATACATCCACTACCCCACAACGCTCCTGCAGATCAGTCTCCAAAGCATTCCTGGTATCCTCATATGCTCCTGTTGCAAATGATATTGCCGGTTTTTCTATCTCCTTGAGACTGTCATCATGAAATAAATCTGCCATCTTTACAGTCAATCCGCATATCAGCCCGATTGCCGCCTTTAATTGCTTATCTTTTTCACAATGAAGGAGTTCCATAACCCTGGCATTTTTATCACGTTTACTCGTATCCCGGCTTTTCAACGTCTCCTCCAACTCCTGCTCCGACTGACATTCCACCTGTATTTCAAGATCATCTTTCATGCAGTTTTTGAACTGTTCAAAAACATTTGTAAAAGAGGTCGCCTTTTCTACTGAACCATTAAACAAAAAATGTCCTCTATGTTTTACTATATGATGTACAGCAAGATATACCAGACGGATATCCCATTCCTTCTTTTCCGTCAACAAGGCCTTTCTCAAATGGTAAATCGTCGGATACTCTCTATAATAATCCTGATCTGTATATTTCTTGTCATTAAACAAGGAATATCTCTCCCCTTCCGTTTTGTCCTCTTCATACAGCATGCTTTCCTTCATTCTCCGGTAAAATGCCGGATCCCTCTTGCAGATTTCCTCTGCAAATATCTCCTGTAACAATTCGAGACGCCATATTCTCCGTGCAAGCCGTCGTCTGCGCGTCCGAATCTGTCGACGCCCAGCTGCGGTCATAGCCTCATCAAACAATCTCACTCCCCACATTGCCCTATTATGAAAAGACAAAACATTATACTTTTCATCTGTCACAGCCCAGCCAACAGAATTCGTCCCAATATCAACCCCCAAATAATAATTCTCACATTTCCTATTCATACCTTTCATTCTCCTTTCCTTTGCCTTCCGGCAATAACATCTTCTGTTAAAATTATAAATTTAATTAAAGTAACGTTTTCTCTTGACATTTCTTAATTCTAGGTCTATATTATTTATAGATGGTTTGACCATCATATGAAATTACACTACAAGTTCAAATAAAAATTTATTCAAATCGTTCCTTGGAACCGTCCCATATGTATGGGACTTTTCTTTTTTTCCATCTTTTACATATCGATTACATGCAAGCTTGTTCTAAAACAAGTTTCGAAATTAGTTTAACACAAATATATATATTTTATCAAATAGTTTTTATATCAATCTTCATTTTCTCACTTTGCGGTAATGATTTTTCATATACTGTTTTATTTTCCTAACTATATTTGCATTATACTATATTGAAAGTACAATAAACAGTACTTTTCGAAAAAAGGATAAGGCAGGAAAACCCTTGCAACATGTAGTATCACAAGACTTTTCCTGCCTTTCGAACAAATTTTCCGTCATGCTCTGATCCGTTTCATCCGCTGATCAATTCTCCCACCGGATCTGCTCTCCCTGAATCACTTCATACCGGATCAGTTCCCTGCCGTCCAGATCCACCCGGTGCATATCCACCGCTGTGATCTGATGATTTTCATAAGTCGTGTAATAATAAATTCCTCTGGTTGCGTTAGAGCAGGAGGTATACAACGTGATCTCATACTTGCCCTCTCCCACATCACAGCAGCCTCTCGGCTGATCTACAGATCCCAGGATATGGAAAAACTGGCTGACACTTTCTGCTTCACTGTCACCGGATATGGAGTTGGCTTTTACGAAAGCAGCACGTACAAACCGGGAAGCGGAGGAGAGATCCCCCGGCAGTCCCATCGCACCCATGCCACGGCTGTAAGTGCCAAGAGGCAGCTCCGGAGCAAATGTATTCTGAGGCTGCTTCGGGGACAGGCTCATATAATTATTGAGCCGGAACATCTGCGTCTCAAATGGTGGATTGTTGGTCAGGATGCCCACCGGATTATCATGAATCCGTAAACCGTCTGCCACGGATTCCACGGTGATGCAGTCGCCGGCATCCGCAATGATCCAGTGAAGTCCCGCAGCCGGAAGCTGTTTGCTAAACGGTGTCCCTGTAAGATTCATACGGGATAATAACTCCCGCACTTCTTTCATGGAAGCACATTGGGATAATACCCATGGAATAAATTCAAACTGTGCCACGTTTTCTCTGTCCGGTTTTACGGACTGATACACTGCATTTCCGACGAAATTCAAGCCTGCCATGCCGACACCTTTCTCATTAATGGCATCATAATATAACGGATAATCTGCTGCCACATGTGCCATTCCGATCATCGCATAATGGCTTTCCCTCATCCCCATATGACGGAACTGAAATGGATAATGACGTGGGGTTATGGTGATCTCATCTCCATAGGAAAATTCATAATCCAGGGTTCTGCCAATATAAAAATCCTTTGTCCGGTAAGTTACCGCTGTACACATATTTTTTCCTCCAATCATGATTCATTTTTGATATTTTCTGTCATAATTCTAATTTGTCCAATCAGTAAATCACATATCTGCACACAATTTCTGTGCATGCGGAGTTTCGAAGAACCCCCTAATATGAACTATGTCGGACTCATTATATCATCTCCGTGATCCATCTGTTTACCGCTTTTAGCATAACATTTTGAATATGTCGCTGCCACCGCTGTTCTTCACTCATGATACTCCTTAAACAGCTCCAGCCTCGAACTAACCTCCAGCTTTCGCAGGAGATTCTGGATATGCTTCTGAACCGTCAGACTGCTGATATCGTACTTTTCTGCAATCTCTTCATTAGAATCAAACTGCAGGATCCGTTCCAATATCTGTGTTTCCCTTGCAGTCAGTCCATACCGTTTCCGGATATCCTCTACTGTCCGCAAAGTGGTACTCTTCTTATGATCTCCGGATAAAATCTGCGGAAAGACCTTATTTAGATGAACTCCTATGGACCGCAGAAAAAACATATCGTCGGACTGAAAACAGCCGTCAATCCTGGTCCGAAAAAGGGACAGTACCCCCAACAGATGCTTATCCCACACGATACTATACTGCATGGTATCATATATATCATAGCTTTCATAACAGTAACGATGAAGCTGTCCCTCCAGCCGTTCCTTATCACTAAGGATCTCACTCTCACAGACCAGTGTGGACTCATTGCCATGAATCAGCCACAATACCGGATCCTGCGCCGCCTTCTCAATATATCTTTTCTCTGCCTCCGCAAAGGTATCCGGCACACAGATCGGTTCCGGCTGGTACAAATTCTCTGCATTGGCCAGAGATGAGGTCCCCACCGGCTCCGCCGCCAGAAGAATACTGCAGTATGTATGGGGGATCAGCATACGGATGGGCACCATAAACTCTGTTTTAAGTTCCTCTATCGTTGTACAATCATAAAGATGATTGATCAGGTCATTATATATTAAAAACTGATTTTTTTCCATTTTCCACCTTATAAAATACTACTTCTTTTTAGTTATTTTGATTCATTTCATATTATTTTATGTCTTTTTGCTCTAAGGATAGAGTACCATATATTATACCAGTTGACAAGTAGTTATACTATTATCCACGTATAAATTGCTCGAAAAATGTAATTGAAAACGGGTATATACGGTGCTATGATGGTCACAACAAAAAAATAGCTGACAAAATACAAAGGCGTATTTGCTGAAGTTCATTCGTATTTCACTCCTTGAGATGACGAACTGATTTCAGCGGATACGTCTTTATTTTTTCCAAAAAGGAGGAATTTATTATGGCACAGAAAGAACAGGTTATTAAAGATCTCGACAAGATTATTTCTCTGATCCGCACAGACAGCGATCAGATTTCCGCTGATGACAAAAAGAAAATGGTGGATGACACACTTCATTATTTTGACAATTATGTAAGTCCGGGCTGGCTGAAATACAGAAAATCCGTTTCATCCGATTCGGAGAACGGTGCTGTACTGGAGTGGCATGATGAAGGAGCTTACTGCTACGGACTGAACGGTGAAAAGTTCATCGACTGCCTCGGTGGTTTCGGTATTTACACATGCGGTCACAGAAATCCGGAGATCCTGGATGTGGTAAAAGCACAGCTTGATCATCAGGCACTTCACTCACAGGAGCTTCTTGATCCTCTCCGTGGTTATCTTGCAAAGGCTGTTGCAGATATCACACCGGGCGATCTGCAGTACTGCTTCTTTACAAACGGTGGTGCAGAGGCCGTTGAGATGTCCTTAAAGCTTGCCCGCATCGCGACCGGCGGCAGATGGTACATTTCTACGGTTGGTGCTTTCCACGGTAAATCAATGGGTGCCATCTCTATGGGTGGTAAGAGTACATATCGTACCCCTTATATTCCAATGGTACAGCAGGTACAGCATGTACAGTATGGTGTTGCCGAGGATATCCGTAAGGCGATCGCAAATCTTCAGGCAGTCGGCGAGAAGGTTGCCGGTGTTATCCTTGAGCCAATCCAGGGTGAGGCCGGTGTTATCATTCCTCCGGAGGGATATCTGACAGAGGTCCGCAAGATCTGTGATGAGACAGGTGTTGCACTGATCTTTGATGAGATTCAGACCGGTATGGGTCGTACCGGTACCATGTGGCGTTGTGAAGCCGAGGGTGTTACTCCGGATATCATGACATTTGGTAAGGCATTCGGCGGCGGCATCATGCCAATCACCGGTATTATCTGTAAGCCAAAAATGTGGACACAGGAGCTTATCGACAATCCATGGCTTCTTGGTTCTCCTACTTTCGGTGGTAACCCTGTATGCTGTTCTGCCGCACTTGCTACGATCAAGTATATGCTTGAAAATGATATTCCGGGTGTCTGCAAGAAGAAGGGCGAGTTCCTGAAAGCCGGTCTTGAGAAGCTGGCTGCAAAATATCCTGAAGTCATCTCCGAAGTACGTGGTACCGGACTGATGCTTGCAGTTGAGTTCCACACCTCTGACATTGGTTATGAGTGTGCGAAGGGTCTTTTTGCAAGACGTGTTATGACTGCCGGTACTCTTGTCAACGCCAAGACGATCCGTTTCGAGCCGACCGCTGTCATTTCACAGCAGGATATGGAGGACGTTCTGACCCGTATGGATGAGTCTCTTGCCGATACCAAAAAGGCAATGAACCTGTAAATAATCAATGGATGATCAGACAGTAAACTTACCTAAAATTGATTAATAAATAATAAACTTGTCAAATGATCTGTACCAATATACCTATCCGTATATTGGTACAAGTCATCTTGAAAGGGATTATATAT
>CAKRHL010000104.1 GCA_934338765.1 uncultured Lachnospiraceae bacterium
GTGTGGTCGCATCTGTATTATGTTCATAGCTTCCTTCCACAATCTTAAAATCCTTACCGGGAACCAGTGTGTTATTTACACTTCCATCCTTCAGGTAAAGGGAAATTTCATCCTCCTGCAAGGTGACGGCTTCTCCGGTATAATATTTTTCAATAGCGGTGTTAACATAAAAATCAATTTTCTCTTTTAGTGTCACTGTCGCCTCTTCACTCTTAATGGAATATCCCTGCCAGTAAATCATACAGTAAAACGTAATCCCTACTCCCGGCTGGAACTCCAATGGTGAAATCTGAAGGGTATTGGAGGTAGCATCACTTATTTCTTCTGCATTACCCTCTCCCGTAATGCGATACCACTGATAAGTAACTTCCTCTGCTGCATCCACATTTACATATAAGCTGGCCGGATTTCCACAATAATCCTCATATGACCCCGGCTGTGTGATGGTTACCGGAAGCTTTTCTACCGTTACATTTGATACTATCTTTGTCGTATCCTTCCCTGTGCCTTCCCCATCTAACAGGTCACTGTCCACAATCCATGCCGTCCCCTCTTCTCCGGAACGGAATCCGTATCCATTTTCTAACATACTTCTAAGGTTTCCTTTTAGTGACCGCACATCGCTATAGCTGCCGCCCCTTAAGGAAACTTCAGGACTCTCCTCACCATCATAAAAGTACTTTCGAAACTGACCACTAAATGTTCCATCCAATACTGTAAGATTTCCACCGGTTATATCTACAGACCTTTCTCCATCTACAAATCCTGCTCCATCAATGGTAACCTCACCTCCATCAATTCTTAATCCGGCATAATAATAATTCTGCTTGCTGGAAGATACAGTGGTACCCTTTTCTAATGTTAATTTCCCCCCCTCTACCATGACAACATCTTTTTCTCTGGTCTTTAGGATTCCGTTTTGTATCGTCACCTCTGCATGATCCGATACAATAACCGTGTTAACTCTGGCAGTCTCTATCTTATGTCCCCCTAAATCTAAAGTTATCTTACCCTCCCGGAAGGCGAGACTCTGGTTGAGATCAACATCTTTCATGATTTTAATGGTTGCAGTGGTATCCGTGGTAAATTCACTTACTGCCTGACACAATTCCCCATAAGTGATATAACCGGTCAGTTGATTATCCTTCTTTATGGTAGCTATGGCAACCATTCCACAGCTGGTACAGATCCCATCTTCTCCATATATGTGTTCACATTCGGTAGCAGCGGCACAATATTTACAATAACCACTTTCATTGACATGATTTCCACATGGAACCATTTCAATATTCTCTGCACAGCGGTATCCCTTCACTGCTTCTATTGCATCGATCCTTGCTCTGGTATAGAGACTGCCGTCTTCTATGCTTTTTATAGCAGTTCCTGCGGCAAACCATGTACTCATTGCTTTGGTATATTCTTCCCTTTGTTTTAACAAGCCAATGGTTCCACCACTAAGTTGTAAGTTGCTGCCTTTACTCCATCCTGCATAGTCTCCAATAACTGATACCGTACCAGTCTTTCCTCCGGAAATTTCCGCTATTCCTCCCCTCCAGAGGACATTGCCTATATTCCCTGAAGTGATCTTACAAGATCCATACATTACTCCCACCTTGTCGATGGCTGCCCCGTCAATGCTGAGGTTTCCAGTGCCGCCACGAGCAAATACGGTATACTCACTATTTGAAGTTATCTCCACATTTCCCCCGATTGCAAGAGTTCCATAATTTTCCAACAATGCCGCTTTGCTGCCGCTATCCTGAATTTTTCCTCCCGGCACTCCGGAACATATGGTCCAGTTTGAGGATGTGTCTATATCCAGTACATAAGTGGATTCTTTGGAGTCCCAGCCAGACACTTCCTCTGTGCTTAATGTATGTCCATTTAAATCCAGCACAATAGTATGTTCTTTATCCGTTATGTATGTAATATACTTACTTCCTGTAATTTTAGATATCCTGGAATCCTGCAGCAGCTTAATGGTAACTTCGTCACTGGTAGTGATCGCCTGATAAGCCTCCATAAAAGAGCTATATACTGTAGTCTTTCCATTCTGGGTAAGCTCTGCCACCTGCTCACCGGTGACATCTTCCGCTGCACAGACAGCCGGAAATGCAGTGTAATCCACTGCAGATCCCATCATCAGTGCCGCCATCAGTACTGCCACTGCCCTTTTTAATTTTTTTGCGGCGGATTTATACCGTATCCGCCCCGTCATTCTCTTTTTCTTCATACCTTATCCTCCTGACTTTAATGTTTTAAACAACCTCTACGTGATACTTTATGTCTCAATATTATAGAAAGATTCCTGTTTTGTCAATCAAAGAGCACGTTACGGACATTTACCCATACACGGAAGAGGCTGCCGCATGAGAAATTCATGCGGCAGCCTCTTCCCTTGTATTTTACGCTTTAATTTTTTCCAAAAGCTGTTCCCTTGTATTTAGCTCCGGCTCCTCCAGTACCAGATCCAAAAGCTGCGAGAGCTTCTGCCCAAGTCCCGGTCCCGGTGCAATTCCCGCCTGGATCAGATCCCTGCCGTTGACCGCCAGATCCTTCACCGAAAGAGGCTGGCTTTTAGCTTCGATCTCCTGATACTTCTCCATACATTGATCCAGCTTTTGTAACTTCTCCGGGATCGTCTGCGGACTCTGGGACAGCACATCTGCATACTGCACCACAAACTCCATCCACATGATATCTCTGCCAATCTTCGATGCAGCCCTGCGTACAGACTTCATCGTGGTTTCCATCCGGTAATCGTGATAACGGATCAGGCGCACCACCGTGTCTATTGTTTCATTATCGTAGGTCAGACGTTTCAGAACCTTGCCGGCAGTTTTTGCACTCTGTTCCGGGTGGCCAAAGAAATGACCCTCTCCCTGCTCATCCACCGTCATCACCTCCGGCTTTGCCACATCATGAAGAAGCATGGCGAGCACAAGCATCGTATACTGTTTTTTGCTGAGACTGCCACAGATCTGTGAGATCCGCTCTGCGGCATAAGGAGACAACGGCTCCGGAAGCATTCCTGCCATAAACTTCTGCATCACTTCCACGCTGTGCATACAGTGCTCTCCCACTGTATAACAATGATGATGATTCTTTTGATCACATGTCATCATACGATCAAACTCCGGCAAAAATACCCCGGTCATTCCCGATGTATACGCCACCCGGAATCTTCCCGGATTCGGAGAAATTAAAAGTTTCGTCATTTCAACACGGATCCGCTCCGCACTGATCTTTTGCAGATTTTGTATTCTCTGCTCCATCGCCTGCAACGTCGCATCCTCGATCGTAAATCCCAGTTGTCCGGAAAAACGTACCGCCCGGAGCATCCGCAGGGCATCCTCGTCAAAACGCTGACCGGCATCTCCCACACAGCGGATCACACCACGTTTCAGATCCCCGACACCGTCAAACTCATCCACCAGACCGGAACGGTCATTGTATGCCATGGCATTGATGGTAAAATCCCTGCGCTCCAGATCCATCCGGAGGCTGGTGGTAAACGCCACCTCCTTCGGATGGCGTCCATCCTCGTACTCCCCGTCGATCCGGTAAGTGGTTACTTCATAGCCCTCTCCGTTTACCATAACGGTGATGGTGCCATGCTGCAGCCCCGTATCAATGGTTTTGCGGAACAGCCCTTTTACTTCCAGTGGTTTGGCGGACGTGGTAATATCCCAGTCCTCCGGTTCTCTTCCCAGCATGGCATCCCGCACACAGCCTCCGACGGCATACGCTTCATAGCCATGCTGCTCTAATGTATCTATGATCCTGACAACCTCCTGAGGCATCGTCATCTGATACTCTGACATAGTCTCCCCCGTTTCATTCCTTTTTACTCGTCACGGTCACGCAAGGTCGCCTCATCTCCAAGATCTACCCGCTTCATTTCCTTCTTACGATAGAAGATATCATACAATGCAGGTACTACAAACAACGTCATCAATGTTGCATAAGCAAGACCACCTATGGTAACGATCGCCATACCACGGCTCATATCCGAACCGGTATCGTGACTAAATACCATTGTACTCATTGCAAGAATGGTCGTCAATGCCGTCATTAAAATAGGACGCATACGGGTAACACCTGTCTCGATCAGAGCCTCTCTCTTTTCCACTCCGTCAAGACGAAGCTGATTGACATAATCCACAAATACGATACCGTTGTTTACCACGACGCCGGAAAGTACCAGGAAGCCCATAAGTGCCATCATGGAAAGCTCCTGTCCGGATATCAGCAAAGCGATCAGACCACCGGTAAATGCTAACGGAATCGTAAAGATAACAATAAACGGTGACAGCAGGCTCTGGAACTGCGCTACCATGATCAGATAAATAAATACAATGGCAAGCATGATCATCAGAAGCATATTCTTGACCATCTCATTGGTGTTCTCCGTCTCGCCACCCATATCAATGGTATAGCCTGACGGAAGATCGTATTTGTCAATCTCCTTCTGCAGCTTACGGCTAAGCAGCGCCACATTATATCCATCCTCGACATCCGCTTTCACAGATACATAATTTACCAGATTTCTTCTGGAAAGACTCTCAACACTCTTTCCCTTGGTGATCTTCGCAAACTTGCTGAGCTTGTATGTCTTTGTAACTTCCTTGCCCTTGTCATTCATCTTGGTTGTTTCAAACTCGTAATCGGACAGATTTTTGGTATCCAGCTCATCGCGCTCATCCACGATCTTTACATTGTACTGCTGATCCTCTACGGTAATCTTCGTGGAGTCCTTCTCTGTGGCGAGTGCAGATGCCAGCTCCTGATAAACCTGAGCCACCGTGAGTCCGCATTTCATCGCCTCGTCCTTATCTACCGTGACGACATATTCGGTATCTCCTTCTTCCTGCTCATTGGTAATATCCTTAAAGCCCTTCTGCTTACCAACGATCTTCATAATATCTTCACTGATCTTGATCAGTTTATCATTATCTTTACCTGAAATCTCAATATTCAGACCAGAACCCAGCATACCGGACATATCCATATTAGATGCCGATACCGTGTAGTCATCCAGCGTAAGCTTTTTCAGCTTATTCTCTAATTCTGCTGCAATCTGCTTATTCTTACGTGCATATTTCTTATCCAGAAGAACCTCAAAGGTGTAGGACTTGTCGTCCGTTGACATCATAGATGTTCCGGATGTCATAACTCCCCCCACCGTGTCTACCCCTTTCGTTTTGCTGACAAGATCCAGAATCTGATCTGCTGTCTCGTGATCCTCCTTCGTGGAGTTTTCCTTTGGCATGGTTGCTGAAATGGACATCTGCTCACTTGCCATATCCGGCATCATAACGATGCCCATACGGAATACCTGGATCACACAGAATATCAGGAGTACCAGAGATCCCACCAGTACTACCGCCTTATGGGACAAAGAAAAACGTGCTGCCTTTTCATAGGCATTTAATACGGCATCAAAGAAACGATGCTTCTTTGTATTTTCCTTTTTGAGAACTGTCGCACTCATACTTGGCACAACCGTCAGCGCAACCACCAGGCTGGCAGAAAGACTGTATGCGATCGTCAGACACATATCCTGCATAATGGATCTGGTCAGTCCGTCCGTAAAGATGATCGGAAGGAATACACAGATTGTTGTCAGTGTAGAGGAGAAAATCGCTCCTGCCACCTGATTGGCTCCCATTACTGCCGCTCTTGCCGCCGGCACTCCCTTATTGCGGAGCCGGTATATATTCTCAATGACAACAATGGAGTTATCTACCAGCATGCCCACTCCCAGTGCCAGACCGGATAAGGAAATAATATTCATGGTAATGTTTGTAAAATACATCAGCACGATCGCAAACAATACGCTAAGCGGAATGCTGAACGCAACAACCACGGTAGGACGTACATCTTTCAGGAACAGCATCAATACCAGTACGGCAAGGAGTGCTCCTAATATCAGATTGGACAATACAGACTTGATAATGATCTTAATGTAATCCCCCTGATCCAACAGATTGACAATACGAAGATTTTTATCTTCCTTCTGCAGTTCCTTAATCTTCTGTCCACACCGTTTGGATACATCCGAGGTTCCCGCCGTACTTGACTTGGAAATACTTAAGATGACTGCATCATTTCCGTTGACCTTGGCGTAATTATCCTCCGAATTGTCGATCACCGTGACATCTGCCACATCACAAAGGCGGATATCTCCAATGTCTTTCATATTGGTCAGAAGTGTATTTTTCAGCTCCTTGATATTATTATACTCGTCACCAACCTTGATCAGATACTGTGTTCCATCCTCGCTGATATAACCGGCCGGCATAGAGAAGTTCTCTGCTGTCAGGATATTGGATAACTGATCCTGCGTCAGAAGCTGGTCCAGATTTGCCTTCTTTAACGCTTCTTTTCTTGACTTCTCATAAGACTTTCTCGCCTTCTCTAACTCCTTGCTGCTGTTATCCAGTGTAGTCTCTGCAGAGGCGATCTGGGCATTAGCCGCACCAAATGCCGCTGCTGCCGTAATCTTTCCTGCCTCGACCTGCTCATATTTCCCTTCTGCCTTCTTGATGGATTTTTCCACCTGTGCCAAAACCGCCTCGGCAGTCTTGATCTTGATCTTCAGATTGGCAAGCTCTGTGTTGATCTGTGGAATCCTTGTATTGACGATGTCATACATGGTCTGCAGATTCTTCTTGGTCAGATTCTTTGCCGCATCTGCCTGACCCTGCTGTTTCATCATATCCTGCATTGCCGTTAATTTATCCGGATGATCAAGGGCATCCTTTGCATCTGTCGGAATACTCTCCAGCTGCTTCTCAACCTGCTGCTTCGTGGTTGTCTCCGCGGTCTGGGCAGCCGCTTTTTTGATCTCATCTGCAGCGTTCCCCATCTGACTCAGCAGATGATTCACGTTGTCTGCCGTAACGGTAGTTTTCGTACCACTCTGATCCATGGCATTCTGCACTGCCGCGATCAGAACCTGCTGATATACCTGATCGTAGATTGCCTTGTAGCCGT
>CAKRHL010000105.1 GCA_934338765.1 uncultured Lachnospiraceae bacterium
ATTATGTAGTACAAAATAGATCAGCAGAGATTCTCTGGAATAAATCCCCGTCTCCTGCACCAAAAACAAGAAAAACAAGGCTAATCCATCTACGGTCACACAATGTGTTACTGTTTCCAGAACCTCTCGAAGATAGCTCCGACGCACAATGGATTTGTGACTGGATCTGATCAAAGACACACTGATATCCAATACAAGCAGAATACATAATAGTCTCCAATAATATGTTGTAAAATCACTTCCAACACCATGTCTGAAAATATATCCGATATAAAATGATACAATAATACATATAATATCAAATATAGCAAAATCAATATGCTTTAACCAGCTTTTTTCTCTTCTAACGTACAATAACTCTACCTCCCATGATCTTATATACTACAATATACTTAAATACCACAACACTTCTGTCACTTCATTGCTGTAAATCAACCCTATCAAACGCATTTACTGATTATTCGCCATCCTCTTCATGACCGTACGCACCATAGTCACCATAATCACCATACTTGCCATATTTACCATAGCCGTATTTGCCATACTTGCCGTAACCATACTTACCGCTGTTCATCGGTACCTTATTTAATACGGTTCCGAGAATCTTAACATCACTCTTGGCCAGCTGATTTTTTACATTCTGTACAAAATGGTAGCTGACAGCATCTGCCTCAATAACAATGATGGCACCATCACATTCCTTCGCTACGATGGCACTGTCAATAACAGAACCAAGTGGCGGTGTATCGATCAGAACATAGTCATAATTCTCACGACAGTATTTCACCAGATCATGAAAACTCTGACTCTCCAAAAGCTCTGCCGGATTTGGTACAAACGGACCGGAAAAAATAATATCCATTCCTTCAACATCCGTCTTTAAACATACTTCCTCCAGTGTTTTCTGTCCTGACAGATAGTGTGCCAGACCGGCCTGCACTCCACCGACCTTATAACGGCCTGCAAGCACTGACTTTCTCATATCAGCATCGATCATAATAACCTTTTTTCCACTCTCCGCAAATGAAACAGCCAGATTAAAGCTCACACTACTCTTTCCTTCATTTGGTGTACAGCTTGTAAAATCGATCACCTGTACCTCTGTACCACTGAACTGCACATTGGTACGAAGTGATTTATATGCCTCATTTACGCGATAATCTAATATCTTGCGTCCTTCAAATGTAACCTTTTCCAATCTTCTCACCCATTTCCTTTCTTGGATCGATTTCCTAAGAGTAAACGATTCCATAATCCACCGGAATGGCCCTTACGCTTTCTTTTATCCTTCATCATCTGCTCCATGGCACCTTCCTCAATAGGAATCAGTCCCAATGTATTCAGACCAAGATATTTCTGTACATCATCCTCATTACAGATCGTGTCATTGAGGAGATAAAGGATAATGATCACGGCAGCACTTGCTACTAATCCCAGCAAACCACCGATAGCTATATTTTTCTTGGCATTCGGACTGCTTGGACTGTTTTCCAAATGACCATACTCTACTGTAGTCGGCTCATCCACATTCATGATAGAAGCAATTCTTGATACGGAAACCTGACTGATCTCATCCACAATTTCCTTTGCCATGTATGGATCATCTGCTGTAACTGTAATATCCAGAATACGGGTATCTGACTGATTGTTCAGCGCTACCATGGACTTTAATGTCTCATACTCCATATCAAGTCTTAAATTATCAATTACCGTTTCCAAAACAGGACGGCTCTGTACAAGTACCATATAATCCTGTGTCAGCTGGGAACCGGCCTGAAGATCTGACAAGGAAGTCAGTGCCGATGTCTGACCCACAATATAAAGCTTTGATGTTGACTGGTACTTTGGTGTTACCAAAAACAATGTTCCAATCCCTGCTACCGCCGCCAAAATGATTCCTGTCATCAAAACACTAAACCATCTGGCACGTATCACTCCTAAAAGTTCTAATAAATCGATTTCGATTTCTTCGTCTTGCTGTTTTTCCATAGATTCCCTCTTATCTTTCTAATCTCACAATTAATCAATATATTTATCTGACAGCATGGTTACCGGATATTTTTTCAGAATCTTTTCCAGTCGGCGTTCTGCATCCGGATTCTGTCCAAAATATCGAAGTGCATCCTTCATCAATGGCTTTCGATGGTCAACTCCATGACAATCGCTTCCCATAAACTGGATATATCCATCCAGTATAAGACGTCTGTGGTAAGCTGCCCGGCGCTGTAAAAAGCCGCCGACAATGCTATCCGCATTCATCTGAAAATAGCATCCCATCTTTGCCAGCTCATCGATGCGATCATAATTTTTATACAATGCCTCATATCTCTCCATATGGGCAACGATCGGTATATACCCGGCCATAATGAACTCGTGAAGAGACTGATACAATACATGGTATTTATCCGACGGCAAAAACTCTACTAAAATGTAACGTGTTCCCGCCATGGTCAATGCATTGCCTTTTTTTACCTCCTCTACGATCCCCGGAGCATTTAGCAGCTCATTTCCAAGATCAATAGAGAAATCCGGATCGATCTCTCCCGCCATTTTGCGAACAAGCTCAAGTTTTTCCTTTAGCTCTTCCACCGGATGATTTTTTCCGTTAACTGAAAAATGAGGTGTTGCTACAATGTGCCGTATCCCCTGGTCATATGCCAGTTGAAGCATTTGTCTGGATTCTTCCGGACTTTTGGAACCGTCGTCTACTCCTGGTAAGATGTGTGTGTGAATGTCATAAAAACCGGTTTCCATTATTATGCCCTCCTTATTCTGCATAAATAGTATGCAGATAACGTTTCCAGATCAAAAGAGCAATCGCCACAAGAATACCAAGGCATCCTACATACATCAATACGTTAATACTCCATGTTGCATATTTCTGTAAAAACTGCAGATAGTATACCGGCGTTGCCTTAATCTTTTCTGTGATTTTCAATGCCTTTGCAACTACGGCGCCACCACTTACCAGACATGATGATACCAATATCGCAACGCACATAACGCGGGCTGCCTTGTGTGGATATCCGTACAACCGGCAAGTCAGAACAAAGAGTGCCAGAAGCATAATAATGCTAACGATCGTTGTCAGATAAAACCATCCTACAAATGACTGTCTGCTCTCATAGACTACATTTCCAAGATGGAACTGAAGCATATCTGTATAGGTCTGCTTCAATTCTGAAATCATTTTCTCATTGGCTGCACTGTCTTTTCCTACAACCTCTGTCTTTAATGCATCCTCAATACCATCTGTGGATATCTGCGCATCCTTCTGTCCGTTAAGCATTTTGTTGATGTACTGCTTTTCCTCAATATATACACTGGAAAGAGAGAACACCTCTGACACGATCTTTCCGTCATATCCTGCATCCTCCAGCTGTCCCTGTGCTGTCTCACGGATCATCTGTGTAACACCCAGGAAATAATCACTTTCCATCATCTGACGTTGGATCGAATTGTTATTATATACACCAAAATATAATCCCAATGCCAACATTAAAAGAAGTGCCCAGCCTCCGGCACATACACCGACACCAATGGCGATCCCTCTCCGCAGACCTCTCTTCTTTCTATGATGTCCCTTGATCTTAACCACATAATATACTACGGCTGCAATTGCTGCAACTGTCAACCCCAAAACAACCCAGAATACAATCTTCAATAAAGAGATATGTACGAGCCGGCTGATAAAATTGTCCGATGACTTCTGTGTTTTGGAATCGGATGCCTTCCGGTCATCTCCCTTGTTTTCAACGGAAAACTTAACACCATTGCCTGAAATCGTCACCTTTCCTTCCCGAGCCTGTGTCCGATCTGACTTTTCAAAAGTAATGGAGCTTCCCAGATCCTCTTCCTTATCCCAGGTATCATCTACACCTGCCGGAGTCTCTGTTGCAGCAGTAGTCTGACCTGCAAACTGATCTGTTTCCTGTTTCTTTTGATTCTTCTCTGCACTGCCCGGCTTTCCCAAAATATTCTTCAGCAATAATTTATTTGCCTCTGACCTTTTCTTGGAATGCTGTGGCTCAGCATCTTCGCTGTCATTGGACGGTGTGCCTGAGATCAGATCACAGTAGCCCTCCTCTACCAGCTCCTGATAGCTGCCGCAAAACTGCGCAATATACCCCTGCGCCTGTGATGCAGAAAGATCTACGTCATCCTCTGCCAGCTTAGCCTTTCCCTGATCAATGTAGCTACTCTTAACTACATAAGTAGCACCATTGTAAGAAAACGACTGTGACACTGCTGATATGACGCTCTGCTCATTGGCATTGATCTCTCCGGCCTGTACATTAACTGCCGTAAGTGCAAATGCCGCTAATCCAATTATTAAACCTGTAATCTTATGTTTCATAACTTCCCTTTCCTATTGTGTAATTGTCTGAAGCCCCACCTCTGATCTGACATCACCCTTGACATAGATCACTCCGCAGTCAGCCCAGGATGGATCCAGTGTGTTGGTCCGTTCTGCCTTCAGATAGTATTCTTTGTTCAGCTCCAGATCCTTCACGGTCCAATACTCATCATTTTGTCCACGATAAATACTGATCGTTCCATCTTGGTTTGTCTTTGGCTCATCAGGATATTTTAGTGTCACTAACGCCACTAAAAGATTTTTTCCGGTTGTTTTTTCATTGTAAGTATATGACTTACCATTTAAGCTTACTGCAATATTTCCTGAATAGTTTTTGTTAATAAGATAAGCTGTCATGGCAACCCCATCGCGTTCCACAAGACTCTGAGAGACCACCAATACTGATGGATCTGCAGTCTTTAATGTCGGCGACGGCGACGGTGACGCTGACGGAGCCTGCGTATCTGTTACAGGCGGCGTATTCGTTGGTGATGCCGGTGATGCAGAAGCAGGAGCCTGCGTCTGTGCAGGTTTTGCAGAAGATGTTTTCTTCTTCTGAACCGTCACTTTACAAACAGCCTTGCCCTTTTTCCCACTGACTGTAACAGTAATTTTCGCTTTTCCGGCTTTTTTACCTGTCACCCTTCCATTCTTAGAAACCACTGCAATCTTTTTATTACTGCTCTTCCATTTGACAACTGCCTTTGAGGATAGATTTCCTTTCAGCTTGAGAGAAAAGCTTTTCCCCACGGTGATGGTCTTTTGAGCCACGTTAAGTTTCACTGCATTTGTCTTAGCAGAGACAGCAGGAATACCAGACAGACTCTGACCGAGCAGACACAGGGTTATCGTACCACACAATAATTTTTTCCCTATATTCATCAATTATATCTCCATTTTGAAGTATTTACAATCATTTTTTCAAGAAAACAGGATCGTTACAAACGCAACGATCCTGTCTGTGTTTTCTTTCTTATTACGCTTGGGAATTATTTCTCAATCTTCAAATCCGTAGCATATTTCTCAGCAACCTTAAGAGATGTGATCTTACCATCCTTAACAACTACCTCAGCTGTATCAGCAACCTTAACGGTTACAGTATTATCATCAGCGATCTCAGTTGCTACCTCAAATGTTCCCTCGTATGTCTTACCACCGATTACAACATCTGTTACCTTGCAAGCACTAGCGCTTCCCTCAGCCTTGAATGAGAAGCTCTTAGCTCCGGTTGCTACTACAGAAACTACACCATTCTCAAGTGTTGTCTTAACATCAACCTTCTTACCGTTCTTCTCGATTGTAACTACATCAGAACCAGCTGCCTTGCTATATGTGAGATCATTGACATTAGCCTTGTAGCTCTTTGCCTTGAATGTCTCATACTTATCTGCGAAGTTAACTGCAAGATTAGCTTTGATCTTGTCAGCCTTCTGCTCGAACAGGCTTGTTGCTGCTGCGATATCTGCCTCAGAAACATTTAATGTGTCGCCACCAAATGTAACCTTGTAAGACTCACCCTCTGCAATCTCTGGTACCTTAACTTCCTTCAGCTCTGGAGCTGCTGTCGGTGCCTCTGTAGGAGCTGCTGTTGGCTCATCTGTAGGAGCTGCTGTTGGCTCACCTGTAGCAGGAGCTGTTGCAGTAGGAGCTGTTGCAGTAGGAGCTACTGTTGCAGGAGTCTTTGTTGCAACTGCACCACCAGTTGTTACTGCCGGGTTAGAAGCGATTGCTGCTGCTGTAACAACTACAGATACTGTAGCTTTCTTCTTGCTTCCGTCAACAGCCTTTACAGTGATCTTAGCCTTACCAGCCTTAACACCTGTGATAACACCCTTAGCGTTAACCTTAGCGATCTTCTTAGCGCTTGACTTAAATGTAAGCTTCTTAAGAGTTGCCTTCTTAGGCTTTACAGAAGTCTTAATCTTCTTCTTAGCGCCAACCTTAACTGTTACGTTCTTTGGTGCAGTAACCTTTGTTACTTTCTTCTTGATCTTCTTAACTACTACCTTAACTACTACTTTCTTGTTGCCAGACTTAACAGTGATCTTTGCCTTGCCCGGCTTCTTAGCCTTTACGACGCCCTTCTTAGATACAGTAGCGATCTTCTTCTTGTTGATCTTGTATGTAACCTTTGCCTTTTTAGGCTTAACAGTTACTTTCAGCTTCATTGAGCCATATCCTGCTGCTGCACCCTTGTAAAGAGTGATCTTCTTTGTCTTTACAGTGAGCTTCTTAGCTTTTACTGCTGCCTGCGCCGGAGCTGCAGGAACGATTGATGTGATTGCCATTGCAGCAACAACTGCTGATGCGATGACTTTTTTGATTGTCTTACTTCTCATCTTTTTGCCTCCTAACATTTTGATGCCCCTCACCCTTCGTATACCAGTCTGAGACCGGATAGTACATCATATCTCTTCTCCATGTGGTATTTAAATGATAGGCATTTTGTTTTGATATAACAAATTTCGAGATTTATTTTATTAAAAAAAAATTTAAATGTCAAGGTTGATTCTCTTTATTTAGTTATTTTGTGAAATTCTTCTATATTTACACAAAATAACTCAAAAAAAGCAACAATCTGCACATCGTTTAAAAAAGCAATGACACTTCTATGACACATTTTATCC
>CAKRHL010000106.1 GCA_934338765.1 uncultured Lachnospiraceae bacterium
CTATTGTATGATGTCTCTGGGCAATGAGCTCTGGGGCAGCAAAGAACGGATCTCAGAGATCCTCGCCGCATACAAGGCTGTGGATACCCGTCACTTATATACACAGGGCTCCAACAATTTCCAGCACACACCGGTCATTCTGCCGGAAGAGGACTTCTTCGTTGGCGTGCGCCTGAGCAAGAACCGTCTGTTCCGCGGCTCCTATGGTATGTGCGACGCACCGCTGGGACATATTCAGTCTGCCGAGCCTACGACCCGCAAAAACTATGACGAAGCGATCCTGCCTTCCAAGGCTGCCGCTGACAGCGGAGATGAGGCTGCAGAGATCGAGATCCAGTACGGCACCGGTGTCAAGAAAGTAAAAGCTGCCGAGAATACCGAGGTGCTAATGCCGGAGATTCCTGTGGTATCTCATGAGATCGGTCAGTACTGTGTATTTCCAAACTTCCATGAGATCGATAAATATACTGGTGTATTAAAAGCCAGAAACTTTGAGGTATTCCGGGATCGTCTGGAGGAAAAGGGCATGCTTGATCAGGCAGATGACTTTTTCTACAACAGTGGTAAGCTTGCCGTTCAGTGCTACAAAGAAGAGCTGGAGGCTGCTGCCCGCACAAAAAATCTTGCCGGTTATCAGATTCTGGATATTCAGGATTTCTCCGGACAGGGAACCGCTCTCGTGGGTATCCTGGACGCTTTTATGGACAGCAAGGGTCTTGTAACCACAAAGGAATGGGCGGGCTATTGCTCCGATGCGATCCTGATGGCAGAATTTGACAGCTATGTCCTGACAGCAGGCTCTGTATTTGAGTTCTCCACTGCATTCCGTTATTACCGTCCGGAGAGCCTCGCAGGAAAGTCTGTCACGTACCGCTTCACCCTGCAGGATGACACAAAGGCAGCCGAGGGAACGATTCCTCTGCCGTCTGATATTCTCGGACTGGTGGAGCTGGAAGATATCTCCATTCCGGTTCCTGCCATCAATGATGCCACAACAGCGGTACTTTCTCTCTTCATTGATGGAACCGGCATTTCCAACGAATATGAGCTGTATCTCTATCCTGCCGACAATGATCATCTGGATCTTGCCAATGTGGCATCCGTAGGCGAGGGAGCAGAGAAAACATATATTACAAACGACTTTGACCAGGCAGAAGCAATGCTTACCGAGGGCAAACGTGTCCTTTATCTGCCAAAGGAGACAGTCGAGAGCCTCAAGGGCTTCTACTGTACGGAGTTCTGGTGCTATCCAATGTTCCGCGATATCTGTGAGTGGATGAAAAAGCCGGTAGCCGTGGGTACTATGGGTCTGCTGATTCAGAATGAGCATCCCGCATTAAAGCAGTTTCCTTCCCACACCTACGCAACACCACAGTGGTATCAGCTGGTATCCCACTGTGACTGTGCAATTCTGGATGACACGACAGACAAGAGCTACCGCCCGATCGTACAGATGATGGATAACTTTGATCGTAACCATAAGCTTGGTATCCTCTTTGAGGGACAGGTTGGAACCGGCTCCTTGATGGTCTGCACGATCCGTCTCAGCGAGCTTGTCAACCTTACAGAACCAACCAGAGATGATACCATTACTGCAGTAGGCGAGATTATCAGCCACCGGGATGTCACACATCTTCCGGAGGTAGATCAGTTTATCAAGTCTCTGATCTCTTATGTAAGCTCAGATGCATTCCAGCCGGAGCAGACACTGGATATGAAGAAGCTACGGAAAACATTTGTAGGGGAATGATGACTTTTCTATATGATTTATAAAAAATCTATATATAAAAATTAACTATCTTCTTAAAAGTTTTCAAATGCTGAAAAGCCTTATGTTTCAAGGCTTTTCAGCATTTTTCTTTAATAGAAATTTTAGGATTTTCCGAAATCATTCTGACAATTTCATACGCTTTCGCTACCTTTTTCTTAGAATACTCCGGCAGCCTTCTTTTAATCTGCTCCTCTGAAATGTCTATGACATTTTCTATGACATTTTCGTTTTCCCGTTCTTCCATCTTCATCACAAGTGTTACCCGATTCAGATTTGTATCCTCGATCAGTTCCGATTTTACCTATCCTTCATTTTTCCGATCGCGGCACTTTCCTATTCTATTCGCCAGAAAGCCTATCAGCATACCGATTGCAGAAATTATCGTTCCTCCTGCAATCATTCCCCAATCCGGTGTATTCAGCTTGTTAAAAGCAATGTTGTTAGCCATCTTGAATGTACCGTATTCGGCAAGCATATACATTACACCAAATATGAGCGTCAATGCCCATTTTCTTATTCCCCAAAAGTCATTGGCCCCAATAATAACAGAAACAAAGAATGTTGTCACCGGAAGAATAATCCAAAGGTACAATAAACTATACCCTATCGCATCACTACCATTTGTAAAAAACCAGAATACCATCATTGCAATAGCCCAAATCAACAAATAAGACAAAATGGTAATGATTTTGTTTCTTTTGATGTTGCTTTTTACAACATTTGTACTTTCTTCAAGATATTCATAATAGGTGTTCATTTTTTGTTCTCCCTTTAATAGATAATCAAGAGAAACATCGTAACACTCGCTCATTTTTATGACACTAATAATATCCGGATAGGATTTTTCATTTTCCCAGTTCGATATCGTTTGCCGACTTACTCCCAACAATTCAGCAATCTGTTCCTGGGTTAACTTTTTCTCAAGTCGGGCTCTCTTTATTTTGTTTCCAATATCATACTCCATGCCTTTTCACCCCCTTTTCTCTTTTAATAATATAGGGATAATATCCCTTATCGTCTATCAAACAATTTTGACACCTCCCGAAATGTGTGTCAAAATCCTTTTACATCTGCTGTGCAAACGCATTCCTGCTATACATATAATAGATCACAAACAACACGCCTCCCGTAAATATCCAGGAAGCCACATACACATTCATCAGCATTCCAAAGATCGGAACCATCTTAAAGATCGTTACCAGCCAGATCATTCGAAAGACCACCGTTCCAAGAATGGTCACAACAGACGGCTCCAGAGATCTGCCCATACCTCTCATGGCAGCACTTTCCACCTCGTAAGTTGCGGTCAGTCCCTCCAGGGCACAGACACGCTCCATCCGGATAATGCCGTAAGCGGCAACTGCCTGGCTTGTGGTATAGATGCTGACAAAGAATCCCTTCCACAAAATAAATACTACACTCAATATCTCCGTAAAACCAATCCCAAACAACATACACAGCCAAAAGATCCTGCGGCACCGCTTGAAATTTCCGGCACCATAATTCTGACTGGTAAAGGTTACTGCCGCCTGGGCAAATGCATTGGCAATATCGTATGTAAAATATTCAAAATTTAACGCCAGAGACGAACCGGCAATGGCATCCTCCCCAAAGGAATTTATGCCACTCTGGATAAACACATTAGAAATAGAAAAAATGGCTCCCTGAATTCCCGCCGGGATGCCAATGATCAGCACCTTTTTCAAATCTGCCCATTTAATCCTCATATGGTGAAAACGAAATTGAAACTCGTCTCTTCTGCGATGAAGACAGTGAATCACGAGAGATGCACTCAATATGTTGGAGATCACGGTAGCGATTGCCACACCTGATACCCCCAGCCGGAAACAGATCACAAGTACCAGATTCAGGATCACGTTGACGATTCCGGATGCCAGAAGATAATACATTGGGCGTCTGGTGTCTCCGAAGCTTCGAAGTACCGCAGAACCAAAATTGTAGATCAGCATAAAGGGAATACTCAAAAAATAGATCCTGATATACAATAAGGCTTCTGTCATAACGCTTTCCGGTGTGCCGGATGCTTCCAAAACAAGCCGGGCCGTCAACATGCCAAGAAGCATCAGAAATACCCCCAATGCTGCTCCGAAGGTTAAAACCGTATGAAGCATACCCGGAATCCGTTCCCGTTTCTTCTGCCCGATCAGGCTGGCTAACACGGCATTTGGTCCCACTGAAAGTCCCACGATCAGATTAACAAAGATACCTACCAGTGCCACGCAGCTTCCCACGGCCGCCAATGCCTGATCTCCCGCAAATCGTCCCACTACAGCGACATCTGCAGAGTTAAATAATTGCTGTAAAATACTGCTAAACGCCAACGGAAGGGAAAACAGAATTAATTTTCCTGCAATCCCTCCGTTTAACATATCCATCTCTTTCTCTGTTGTTTTCATGATGTTTTGCCTCCACATTCCCTAACACTGTATCACAATTTATTTCTTTTAGAAAGAGTCTATCACAAATTCGTAACGCTCCGGCAAATGGTTCGAAATAACTTTGCTTTTTGAACTCGCGGGTGCTATTGCGCACATTATTTTAAAGCTCCCGGATCACATCCTCCCGTACCGGATCCATATGCTCATCAATAAGACCAAAATCCATCTCCTTATAACTCCATGCCGCCCTTCCAATTCCATATTTTTCAAACACCGCATGAATGCTTCGATACCATTTCAGTGTATCCTTCGGGGATGCCAGATTGATCACTCCATATTCCCCACAATATAATGGTACATTTCTCTCCTCAGCAACTGTAATAGCCTCTGCAAACATCTTTTCAAAGAATTCACTGTCCAGAGCATGGTGAATGTCCTTTACCGGCTCCAGCATGATCACATTGTCCGGCAGATACTTCTTTGTACTGTCCAAAAATACGGACATGTCATTATCAAAGGACATCCGGTAATCCGCAGGCATGGTATCAACCCAGCCCGCTCCCTGATGAGTAAAGATCAGAGGCTCATAGCAATGAAAATTATAAACAATATTTTCATCTGCCGGCAGATCAAGATCCTTCACTGCTGCCACACTGTTATTCCAATAGCCACCAATCATAATCTTTGTTTTCGGAGCAATAACACGGATCCTGCGGATACATTCTGCTGAAATCTGCTTCCATGCATCCATAGTCTTCTCGTCCGTCACTTCATTAAGAAGCTCAAAGGCAACCTGATCTCCATATCCGGCAAATCTCCGGGCAATCTCCTCCCACAGGGTATAGAAATACTCCTGATAACTTTCCTCCGCAAAAAAACCATGCTCCTGCTCATTTTTATCAAAGGAATAACCTGCGGTTTTATGAAGATCCAAAATGACATTCAGCCCATATTTCCGGCACCACTCCACAGCACTCTTCACATAACAAAAACCATCCTCCTTAAATGCTCCGTTTTCCTCCCGCAGGACATTGTAATCCATTGGCAGACGAAGATGATCCAGCCCCCATGTACTGAGACGTCTGATATCTTCCTCCTCAATAAAATGCTCCAGCCTTTCCTTGCTGTAATCACACTGGGACAACCAGCCGCCAAGATTGACACCCTTTTCATATCCGATCCATTTTTTCATCGTGATCACCTTTCCTTTCTTTTTCCTGCATTTATATAAGCGTAATCTGTTTTCTTTTTTACAACTTCATCATAGTATTATTTTGTTAGATATGATACAATGAAACAGATAAATATATCATAATACAGATATAATATGATATCAGGGTCAAAAGCAGATAGTAATATATGTTTACATCCAAATTACTATCTGCCGGCTTAACCATGGCATCATAAAATTACTTTCCACAAAAAGGAGCTTTCATACCCATGAATGTAAAAAAAGAACTCCGTAATCTCCTCGCCAAGCAGCAGGAGGAAGAATATTTTCATATCTCCCTGGAGGAGGAATTTGCCTTCTACCGGGATATTGCCTCTGGCAATCAGGACATTTTGCAGGGAGATATCGCCAATCAGAACTGGGAACATATGGGAACATTATCTGCAAATCCTCTGCAGAATATGAAGTATCATCATGTCATTCTGATCGCTATGATCACCCGTTTCTGCATTGAAGGGGGACTGGAACCGGAGCAGTCCTTTACCCTCAGCGACCTCTTGATCCGCAAGGTGGATCAGTGTACCAGTCAGGAGGAGCTCGCCGGGATCAAGGTGAAGGCTGTCACTGCTTTTACCAACGCCATGCATGAGCTTCGTCAAGGGAAAGCCCTTTCCTATCATGTCCGGCATGGCATTGATTACATTGTCAAACATATGTCCCATCCTCTTTCCAGCCGGGAAGTTGCAGCAGCACTGGGACTTCACCCGGAATATTTATCGAAGCTTTTCAAAAAAGAAACAGGATATACCCTGCAACAGTATATCCTGCATAAAAAATGTGAAACCTCCTGCTATATGTTGAAAAACAGCACCATTAGCTGTACCGATATCAGTTCCTTTCTGGGCTTTGCCTCCTGCAGCCATTATATCCGCTGCTTCCACCGGGAATATGGTGTCACACCGGGACAGTACCGGCGAAACGAAGATCTCACTGACTATTCCAGGCATTGAAATTCCATCTGGAATACGATATCTTAAAATTATGCAGATCGAAGTTGCGAAGCAACTTCTAATATGAACCCTTTAGGGTTCATTATACACCGCATATGCGCTGTTATACATACGGCGAAGATTTTCCTTACTGTTGTACTGCTCCCCGATACAAAACTCCTTGGACCATGTCATATAATATGCCCATGGTATATGGGACTCTGCCAGCATATCCACATCCGGCATATAACCCACCTCAGCCAGAGCCGCCACCTTATTGGTACTGGTCGCCCGGATCAGCTCCTCGTATTCCTTCGCATAGTCTGTGGGCGCATATTCCGGCAGATAAATATCTACAGAAACAATATCCACAAACGCATCCCCCGGATATCCCTCCGGCAGTCTGCAGTTCCATACCCAGAGCAGATTGTCCAGATGACATTCATTCACATAATAATCATACATCAACAGATACAGATCCCTGGCAACCTCCGGCCCCTTGGATCCCCACCAGAACCAGGTTCCGTCTGACTCATGAAACGGTCTCCAGAGAATTGGGATTCCTGCCTCTCTAAACTCCTCAAGATAACCGGCGATCACCTTCATATCGTGATAAAACGCCTCCCGCTCCGGTGTCCCTTCGACC
>CAKRHL010000107.1 GCA_934338765.1 uncultured Lachnospiraceae bacterium
CAATTATTATGGCGATAGTGATGGTTTATGGAATGGTCGTTTACAACGTAGCGTTAAACACAGGAGGCGTGACCGGAAGAACATTTCTTCTTGCCCTTCATGAATTGCCGGTCATGGTACCTATCGCATTTGTTTTAGAGTTTTTTGTGGTCGGAAGGATAGCCAGAGGTCTTGCATTTTCTGTGATGAAACCGGATGACAGACCTCAGTTTATTACCTATGCGATCTCGATTTGCATCTGCTGTATTATGTGTCCGGTGATGAGTCTGATCGCTACGATTTTATTTAAGGAGAATCAATCTTTCGGAACATGGATTCAGACCTGGGCCATGAACTTTCCTATGGCGATCTGTTACCAGATGTTTTATTGCGGACCATTTGTGCGTCTGGTATTCCGGACAATTTTCCGGGAAAAACAGTCAGAAGCAGAGTGTGCTTTAGAATTAGACTGATATAACATATATAGAAAAAGGGGATTTTTATAAAAATTCGTATCTTTTTTGCTATAACCTTGATAAGAATCTTTATCTTATTGAGGTTATTTTTATGAGAAAATTGATTTTTCCCATAGAAATGATATAATTTTATCTGGATTTTATTATGAAAAAAGAGAGAGGATGTTGAAATTGAAAGACATAACATTAGCGAACAATATAAAAATGCCGCCGATCGGTCTTGGCGTATATAAGATGCAGGCGGGTTCCGAGATGAATCAGGCAGTCAAAGCTGCGTATGAAAATGACTACCGTCTGTTTGACACGGCTCAGATGTATGGAAATGAAGCGGCACTTGGAACAGCGCTGAAAGAAAATGACATTCCACGAGAAGATATCTTTCTGGTCAGTAAGGTGGATAACGGAAATCAATGGTATGACCAGACACTGGAAAGTCTTAAGATCACGCTGGAAAAGCTCCAGACTTCTTATTTAGATTCTTTTCTGATACATTGGCCGGGACAAAATAAAGAGCGTACGTTAAGCACCTGGAAAGCAATGGAAGAAGCGTATGAGTCCGGTCTTGTAAAAAGCATTGGCGTATGCAATTTTGAGATCTGCCAGCTGCAGTATCTCATGGATCATTGCCGGATCCGTCCTATGATCAACCAGATAGAGCATAGCCCATTGTTCCATCAGCCGGAGCTTGTTTCCTGGTGTGAGGAGCAACAGATCCGTATCATGGCATGGGCTCCGCTGCAAAGGGGCCATTTCGATGAGACAGTCCAGACGATTGCTGAGAAATATCAAAAAACTCCGGCACAGATCTTGCTTCGATGGGATATACAACATGGGATCATACCGATTCCAAAATCCAAAAATCCGGATCGTTTACGGGAAAATATTGATATTTTTGATTTCTCGCTGAAAACAGAAGACATGAATTCATTAGATCAGTTACATCAGGAAAAACGCACCAGCTTTGACCCATTGACATTTGATTTTTGACAGAAAAGTGACTGCAAACGAAAAAGCCAACTATAATTCATGTACTCTTTTATGTATCAGGCTTTTTAATTATGGCGTTGGAAATGATAGTGCGATGTCAATTGTTATTCTACAAGGAGATTATATATGGACTACCGATGGATTATTTTATATCTTTTGATCAACGGGATCGTATTTCTTATTTACGGTCTGGACAAATGGAAAGCAATTCATCATCGTTGGCGTATACCGGAGCATACATTAATGCTTGCGGCTGTTTTTGGCGTTTTCGGTGCTTATGGCGGTATGTACTTTTTTCACCATAAGACACAGAAGCCGAAATTTTATATTGGTGTGCCGGCAATTTTCATACTTGAGGTGGCAGCCATAGCCGCCGTGGTTTATTTTCTGCAATGACAAAAAGGATCTGTACATATTTTGGTACAGATCCTTTTTGTCATTGCCGTTTATTCTTTTAAGACGATATTCGATCTATTTTTTGATCTTACATTTCACCTTTTTACTCCATTTTCCATATAAATTACCGTTTGCCGATTTAGCATAGGCACGGATCCGGACATAATATGTCTTTTTTTTCTTTAAGCCGTATATCAGTTTCATGGAACGGTATTTACTGCAGGAAACAGTTTTCTTTTTTAAGGTAAATTTCTTATTCATTGCATACTGGATCTGATAACCGGATGCGGCATCCTGTCTCGCCCAAGTGATCATCAGCCGTTTTCCTGCGAGATTGACTAGACTGAGATCGGTCATTTTTGCCGGTGTTACAGGATCTGAAGTCTTTGCCGGCGTAGCAGTTCTTCTCGGATACGGTGTCTTTTTCGGTGTAGTTGAAGTGGTCGGCTTTTTGGTTGGTACCGTCGATGACGAAACAGACGGCTTCTTTGTCGCGGAAGGTGTTTTCGTGGCAGCCGGTTTCTGGCTGGCTGACGCCACAGGGGAAGCAGAAGGCTGCTTTGTCACAGAAGGAGTTTCGGAAGCAGATGGCTTCTGGCTTACAACGGCCGACGGTGAAACGAATGGCTGCTCTGTTGTATCAGAAGGCTTTTGTGTTGTATCTGCCGACGGTGAAACGGAAGGTTTCTCCGTTACCAGAGGAGTATCGGTAACGGATGGCTCCGTGCTTGCGTCCGCCGATGGGGTGACCGGAGGTTTCTCTGTTATCGAAGGAACCTGGGTCATTGATGGCGTTTTCGTTGGAAACGGTGTATCTGTCGGCTCTGGTGTATCTTCCGGTTCCTCCGGATAATTTACCTGAAACGGAATCTCGATCATCTTATCCTCTTCATCAGAGGTTGGATCCTTAAAAAGTCCTTTCCCGATAATGTATATATAACCTGTACCAACGTTAGCATTTCCGCTATACGTTACGTCATAATCAACCCCTTTTATCAATGGGAGATCACCATAAGTGACTGATAACACCTCGGGTCCGATATTGTTCTTTTCATAACCCGGATTTTTATAATCATAGGAATCAGATGCAAGGGTAACACTACATTTTTCAATATTCCCAAAGCCTGCAAACTCATAAGAAGAAAGATTGTTAAGATCAAGGGAATAGAAGAGTGGGGATGCATCTTCCGTTGTGTACCAGACAAGCTTCTGATCGGATGTGATCACAGGCTTGCAGTCTGATAATCTGCCATAAATACTGTGAATCTCACCGTCGATCGTACCATCCGGTTTCACCTTGGCGATTTTGGTAAGGGCATATACCAGACTATAACGGTTAAAACTGCCGATCGTTTCGCATGTCTCATCAACATCTTCCCAGATCACATAACAGCTGCCATCGGATGCCGGAATAAGATATGGTGTTCTTGCATTCCATTCTCCGACATTTTCATGAGCTGTCAGCCAGATAAACTTCTGGGAAGTCTCCATATTTTTATCCACGATAGACACCCAGATATTACGACGATAGGTGGAAGGATTATATAACTCTCCGAATTGTTCTGTACTGTTGCCGGCAGTAAATACATTGTCACCGACAACTTCCACGCCTCCGATCGATGCCCCTGTTTTATTATCTCCTGTCTGTCCGTCAAAGACTAAAACTTCCAAAGCCTTTGACACAGTGTCCAGATGCGCATCAATCTTTTGCAGCTGGGCACAACGTGGATATGCATCACCATGATCAAACAGATAAATATCGTTTCCATCTTGCGCAATACGCTGGCAGAAAGAGTGACTCACATATCCGTGTCCGCCTTCGCCGCTATAGCTTACATTGGTATGCTGGGTGATCAGCTCCATTGTTTCTTCATTTACTGCAAAATCCATATTGGCCTGATGATGCAATCCATCTTTTTTGGAAGCATACATTGTATGGGATCCGTGAACGTAAAGAACCCCATTCATTTCTGTCATCTGAAGACTTCCGGCAGCAAATGGATTATACGTATTGGATCCGTAAATAGAAAGATGATCCAGCTCATTCCAGTCTTTGTCGTATTTAATAATACGAACAACTTCCTTATCGTCAGCCTCTTCCGGATTTCCTTCACCGCAGACCAGATAACGGGCATTGGCTCCTGTAAAGTAACCGCCATATTCCGGAAGTGGAAGGGTAAGCTTTGTGACGGATTCGGCCTTTTTCAGATCAGAGTCATATTTCTCTACGATGATCTCCGAGTCAACATGCTCGATCCGCAAAAAGCTGCCATCTTCATTTTCTTCAAGATAAGAATTTACAGCCTGCCCCCATACAGTATAATTATTTTTTGATATATTTTTTGTGGCAGTGCCTCCCTCCGATTGTGTCCGGAACAGTAGACTTGGCATTTCTTTGCTGCCATCCACTGTGCCAAGTGCCGGATCCGGTGTCACTGTTATGCCGGCAGTTTCCACAGCATTGATCTCATCTGCTGCAGAGGAAATAACCGGTGCGGCAGATCCGCAGATAGTCAGACTGATGGTCAACAGGATACTAAGTATTTTGGATTGTTTTCTCATAAAATCCCTTCTTTCTTTTCAATTATTGTGTACTCTTCATATATAAATTTGCCGGGGTTTGCAAGAATTATCAGATATTTCTTTGAAACTCCGTCATGTGCAGAAATCGTACAATGATATATGATATATTGTATCGGATAACCCTGAAGATTGCAATTTTTTGCGTGAACGGTTCATATATGGCGCGAACGGCATGCTAATTATTATATATTTCCGCATTACACAAGACAATCCGGATATCCAAACGAGAATGTGATTGCACAATTACGCCGTCACGTTTATACTATGTATATATTCGTCAGAAAGGAAGCACTATCATGAAAAAAATAACAAGCTTTACGATCGATCATATCAAATTGCAGCCGGGAGTTTATGTTTCACGAAAGGATCCGGTGGGAGACCGGATCATTACTACCTTTGATCTGCGCATGACTTCTCCAAACGAGGAACCTGTTATGAACACAGCCGAAATGCATACCATAGAGCATCTGGCAGCCACTTTTCTGAGAAATCATGCTGTTTACGGGGATAAAACCATTTATTTTGGTCCTATGGGATGCCGGACAGGCTTTTATCTTTTGCTGGCAGGAGATTACGCATCGAAAGATATCGTTCCGCTGATGATCGAAATGTTTGAGTTTATCCGCGATTTTAAGGATGAGGTGCCCGGAGCGAGTCCAAAGGACTGTGGCAATTATCTGGACATGAACCTCGGGATGGCAAATTATCTCGCAAAGAAATATCTGGATCAGGTGTTATATCATATAGATGACAGCAGACTTGTCTATCCGGAATAGATGAAAGGAGCAGTACAGTGAAGATAGGAATTATTGGTGCAATGGAGCTGGAGGTAGCCACATTAAAGCAGGAGCTGACACAGGTAACCTGCCGTGAGATGGCGGGGATGAAGTTTTTCGACGGAATGCTGGAGCAGGCATCCGTTGTTGTGGTACAGTGCGGCGTTGGAAAGGTAAATGCCGCCATGTGTGTACAGATCTTACATGATCTGTTTGAGGTGACTCATGTGATCAATACCGGTGTGGCCGGAGCCTTAAATGACAAGCTGGATATCGGCGATATCCTGATCTCCGGTGCGGCATTGCAGCATGACATGAATGTTGAGCCTCTGGGATATGCACCGGGACAGGTTCCTGGGTTAAATACCCTTTCTTTCCCGGCAGATGAGAAAATGAAGCAGAGTGCCATTGCAGCCTGTGAGAGAGTCAATCAGGACATTCATGTGATGGAGGGACTGGTGGTCAGCGGTGATCAGTTCATTGCCGAGCAGTCTGTCAGAAAGCATCTGATCGACACCTTTCATGGGGATTGTGCCGAGATGGAGGGAGCTGCGGTCGCCCAGGCTGCATATCTTAATAACCTGCCGTTTGTGATCATCCGTGCGATTTCCGATAAGGCAGATCATTCTGCACAGATGGATTATCCAACCTTTGAAAAGCAGGCGGCACACCACTGTGCAAAGCTTGTAGCAGAGTTTGTAAAGACATATCAGTAATAAAACAGAAACGAGGATGATTATGTATACACCAAATGAAAACAGATATGAAAAAATGATCTATACCCACTGTGGCAAAAGCGGTCTGAGACTTCCAAAGATCTCACTGGGTTTCTGGCAGAATTTCGGATATCAGTCCGACTTTGCCAATATGGAAGAAATGGTTCATACGGCATTTGACCTTGGCATCAATCATTTTGATCTTGCCAATAACTATGGCAACCCCTATAACGGCAGTGCCGAGGAAAACTTTGGACGGATCCTGGACCGGGGCATGCGCCCATTTCGTGATGAAATGTGTATTTCGACCAAAGCGGGATATGAAATGTGGGATGGTCCCTTCGGGGACCGCAACGGTTCCAGAAAATATCTGATCGCATCTCTGGATCAGAGCCTGAAACGCATGAAGCTGGATTATGTGGATATCTTTTATCATCATGTCTATGATCCGGATACGCCGTTAGAGGAGACAGCATCGGCATTGGATCAGGTAGTCCGCCAGGGCAAGGCTCTCTATGTGGGGATTTCAAATTACAACCGGGAACAGACTGCCAAAATGCAGCAGCTTCTCACAGAATTAAAAACGCCTTTCATTATCAATCAGCCGTCCTATTCCATGTTAAACCGCTGGATCGAAGAGGACGGGCTGGATGATTATGCCTTTGAAAACGGCATTGGTCTGGCTGTATTTTCCCCATTGTCACAGGGATTTCTGACGGATCGTTATCTGCACGGAATCCCAGAGGATTCCCGGATCGGCAAAGGCAATACATGGCTTGGGGAACAGTTAAACGATGAACTTGTGGCAAAACTGAACCGCCTTAATGATATCGCTTCAAAGAGAGGGCAGACCTTATCGGAGATGGCTCTGGCATGGTGTCTGTCCAATAAAGCGGTCACTACTGTTTTGGTTGGTGCCAGCAGTCCGGAGCAGATCCGTACCAATACTGCTTGTCTGAAGCATCTTGACTTTACGGAGGAAGAGCTGGCAGAGATCCGGACACTTCTGTAAGAGCTTACATTGCATTTAAAATAACCAATGAGGC
>CAKRHL010000108.1 GCA_934338765.1 uncultured Lachnospiraceae bacterium
TTAAGCCAAACCCAACGATCGAGAATGTTCAGACAGGTGTAGCAGCATGTAAGGCAGCAGGCGCTGATTACATTATTGCGATCGGTGGCGGTTCTTCCATGGATACCGCAAAGGGTGTTGGTATCATTATGGAGAATCCGGATTTTGCAGATGTACGCAGCCTGGAGGGTGTTGCTGATACAAAGCACAAGAGTATGCCGATCTTTGCTGTACCAACCACAGCAGGTACCGCCGCAGAGGTTACGATCAATTATGTTATTACAGATGTAGAGAAGAATCGCAAGATGGTATGTGTAGATCCACATGATATTCCGGTTGTTGCATTTATTGATCCGGAGATGATGTCCAGTATGCCGAAGGGACTGACAGCCGCTACCGGTATGGATGCCCTGACCCATGCGATCGAGGGTTATATCACTGCAGGAGCATGGGAGCTTTCTGATATGTTCCATCTGAAAGCGATCGAGATCATTTCCCGTTCTCTTAGAGGAGCGGTTGACAATACACCGGAAGGCAGAGAGGGCATGGCACTGGGACAGTATGTTGCAGGTATGGGCTTCTCCAATGTAGGTCTCGGCATCGTTCATTCTATGGCTCATCCACTGGGAGCTCTTTATGATACACCACATGGTGTGGCCAATGCGATCATTCTGCCGACTGTTATGGAGTATAATGCAGATGCAACAGGAGACAAGTACAAATATATCGCACAGGCTATGGGTGTAGAGGGAACAGAAAACATGTCCCAGGAGGAGTACCGCAAGGCTGCCATTGATGCCGTTCGTAAATTGTCTCAGGATGTTGGCATTCCGGAAGATCTCAAGGAGATTGTCAAGAAAGAGGATATTCCTTTCCTTGCACAGTCCGCATATGACGATGCATGCCGTCCGGGTAATCCGAAGGAGACATCTGTGGAGGATATCACAGCATTGTATGAGAGCCTGATCTGATCTTATAACCGGATCTGATATATAAGATTTGATAAATATAATATGTAGAAACAGATTATATGTGTCTGTGGGAGTACTTGCTATGGCAGGTGATCCTGCAGGCACATTTTTGTGTGGAAACTGTGGAAAGAAGGTTCGATCGTATCAAGGGTCTACTTGCATTCTAAGGAAGATAATGGTATATTTAGAAGCAGTAAATTCATCAATGGAATGGAGGATAATCATGGAAAAAACAATGGAGAAGATTCAGGCACTGGCAAAAGCGAGAGGTTTTATTTATCCTGGATCTGAAATTTATGGAGGACTTGCGAATACATGGGATTATGGCAATCTTGGTGTAGAGCTGAAAAATAACGTAAAGCAGGCATGGTGGCAGAAGTTTATTCGTGAGAATAAATACAATGTTGGTATTGATTGTGCAATCCTTATGAACCCGCAGACATGGGTGGCATCCGGTCATCTTGGCAGCTTCTCTGATCCGTTGATGGATTGTAAGGAGTGTCACGAGCGTTTCCGTGCAGATCAGCTGATCGAGAAGTTTGCGGAGGAGAACAGCATTGAGCTCGATGGCAGTGTAGATGGATGGAGCAATGAGAAGATGCAGGATTTCATTTCTGAGCACAGCGTTCCATGTCCAACCTGTGGTAAGCATAACTTTACCGATATCCGTCAGTTTAACCTGATGTTCAAGACATTCCAGGGTGTTACTGAGGATGCAAAGAATACCGTATATCTTCGTCCGGAGACAGCACAGGGTATTTTTGTCAATTTCAAGAATGTACAGAGAACCTCCAGAAAGAAGATTCCATTTGGTATCGGCCAGGTTGGTAAGTCATTCCGTAATGAGATCACACCGGGTAACTTTACATTCCGTACCCGCGAGTTTGAGCAGATGGAGCTGGAGTTCTTCTGTGAGCCGGATACCGATCTGGAGTGGTTTGCATACTGGAAAGACTTCTGTATTAACTGGCTGCAGACACTGGGTATTAAGCCGGATGAGATGCGTGTTCGTGATCACGATAAGGAGGAGCTTTCCTTCTATAGTAAAGCAACATCTGATATTGAGTTCCTGTTCCCGTTTGGATGGGGTGAACTCTGGGGTATCGCTGATCGTACCAATTACGATCTGAGCCGTCATGCAGAGACCTCCGGTGAGGATATGAGCTACTTTGATGATACGAAGAATGAAAAATACATTCCTTATGTAATTGAGCCATCTCTCGGAGCAGATCGTGTGACACTTGCATTCCTTTGCAGCGCATACGATGAGGAGGAGCTGGAGGGCGGAGATGTCCGTACCGTGATGCATTTCCATCCGGCAATCGCACCGGTCAAGATCGGTGTGCTTCCATTATCCAAAAAGCTGGGCGAGCAGGCTGAGAAGATTTATGAGACATTGTCTAAGACATACAATTGTGAGTATGATGACAGAGGAAACATTGGAAAGCGTTATCGCCGCCAGGATGAGATCGGTACTCCGTACTGCATCACATATGACTTTGACTCTGAAGAGGATGGTGCGGTCACGGTTCGTGATCGTGATACCATGGAGCAGGAGCGTATTAAGATTGAGGATCTTCCAAGCTATTTTGCAGGAAAGTTTACTTTCTGATCATTTAAGGATTGACAGAATATGTCAATAAAATAAGCATATATGACAATGAAACAGGATGGTAATTTTGTTTGTTCGACAAAATTACCATCTTTTTTTGCAAATATGGAGAAAATGCCTGTAATGTAATAAAAACTTAATAATCTTTTGTGCAATGTGACTATTGAAATGTCATAATTGCCATGCTAGAATTTCGACTGTAACAAGAAATCCACTATTATAAGGGGGAAAACATCATGAAGACTTCTATGAAGAAAGTACTTTCATTGGCTTTGGCTGGAGCAGTTGCACTTACAAGTGTATTTTCTGCAAACGTAGCAGATGCTTCTAATGCCAAGAAGGCAGCCGCTGTTCCTACAGCAAAGCTTTCAATCGCAGCAGCAAAGGATAAGGCTGTTGCCGCTTCTACAACAGTAACAGGTGTTGCAATCTCTACAAAGGGTGCTCTTACCTGCAAGTATGACG
Source organism: uncultured Lachnospiraceae bacterium (assembly GCA_934338765.1). GTDB lineage: Bacteria > Bacillota > Clostridia > Lachnospirales > Lachnospiraceae > Jutongia. Next base: position 3,028 of record CAKRHL010000108.1, read on the forward strand.
CAAAGCTTGCTACAAGCATTGCTACTGCTTCTGCAGTTGTAGTTTCCGGTGACGCTATTAAAGTAACTGTTACAGCTACTAAGGCCGCTGTAGCATGTACTGATGCAGCAGTTAGCGTTGTTTCTGCAAATAAAGAGATCGCTAAGGTGCTTGTAACAATTAAGGGTGCTGCAAAGACAAAGGCTACCAAGTCTATCAAGTTCAAGAAGAAAAAAGTAGTTATCGCCGCTGGCAGCAGCAAGAAGCTTGCTTACACTGTTAAGAAGGCAGCTGCAGCAGACGCAGCAAAGAAGGTTACCGTGGCATCTGCAAACAAGAAGATCGCTAAGGCTACTTTGGTAAAGGGTCAGAAGAAGGTTAAGATTGCTGTACCTAAGAAAGCAAAGGCTGGTACATCTACAAACGTAACGCTTAAGTCTGGTTCTAAGAAGGCTACTATCAAGGTATTCGTTAAGAATCCTGCAAAGAAGGTAACTGCAAAGAAAGCTACAGTTGTGATCAAGAAGAATAAGACAAAGAAGATCAAAGTAACCGTAAAGGCTAAGAACAACAAGAAGGCTACTACAGATACTGTTAAGGTTACACCATCTAACAAGAAGGCTGTAAAGGTTAAATCAGCAGTAGCTAAGAAGGGTAAAGTTGTTATTACCGTTAAGGCTAAGAAGGCCGGAAAAGCAAAACTGACTGTTAAGGTTGGTGCTAAGAAGGCTACCGTTAATGTAAGAGTTAAATAATTACATTCTTTGGCGATGAAGCTTGAGGGTGTCGCACTGGTGACAGTGCGGCACCTTTTTCCTATATAATAATTTGTATATGTGGTATAGTTGTTATACAGGAAAAAGGTGTCGCGGTCTGGGAGAAGCTACGGAGGAAAAATGAATGGGTACAACACAGAGAAAGAAACATTGGGGAAGCAGAAAAAAAAGATATATGCTTATATGGAGCTGTGTGATATTTGTATGTGCCTCTATGCTGATTTCCTCTATGTGGAGTGGATGGAAACGCAGAAAGATTTTTCAAGGGAAGAAGCAGATGGCTGATATGACGGCTCCTGCCGTTTCACCGATAGAAACCGGAACACCGGAACCTACAGAGCCGGCGGAGAGTACGCCAAAGCCTGTTATCAAAACAGTGGACAAAACAAAGGGTATATATACATTCCTGCAGGGACCCAGATCATGGAACAGAGGGATCGACTGGTCCGGAGAATGGGGCGAAAGCTATATGGATGGAGGTTCTTTCGGAGGATTTGGCTGTGGCTTGTGTTGTATGGCCAATATTTATTCTTCATTGACAGAGTATCAGTGTTCTCCGATCGATATGTACCAATATGCCAAAAAACATACCGGATATGGAGGAGGGATGGCGATTGACTGGGGATATATCCGCAGGGGGCTGACCTCTTTGGGATTTCGATGTCATGTGGAACGTAAGCAGGAAACATATCGTGAGTTTCGTGAGGCAGTTAAGAGATCGAAATGTGCGATCGTGCTGGTTTCCAGTGCAAATTCAACGGTACACTGGAAGAACACCCCGGGACATTATGTGACGATTTTTGAGTTTGATGAAAAGAACGATAAAGTATTTTTGGCGGATTCCGGGGATCCGGATCATAACCGTCAATGGATCCATCTGAAAAAGGTGTACCGGTCCTTAAAGACAGCCAGTAACTGGCAATATCTGGTGGTTCGTGGTTATGATCGGAATAAGGACACATGGCGGCATAAAAGGACATCCGGTCAGTGGAACCGCCCATCCTATTTGAAGCAATAGGCAGGGTTCAGAAGATCCGATAGTGAGGCAGGGGGATGCCAAGCAGCATATAGCGCATGAAATCAAACAGCAGGATGGCAGGGCCGGAGAGAAGAAACCATAAGGAGCTGTTTAACAGACAGATCTGACCATGGAGATTGAAGGTGCGTCCGGTATAATCCCAGACATTTAAATGGAGCTGACGGTTTACGACGACCCCCACCAGATATTCTATGACGGTGATCATAAGTCCGCACATCAGCATCTGCAGCAGCAGAGAAAGCTGGGAATGAAAAAAGTGTTCAATGACACCGATCAATAAAAAACATAGCCCGGCGGTAAAAAACATGGAGATATGGGAGTATCCCCGGTATAAAATTTCAATGCCGCAGTAAAGGAAGCCTCCGGTAAAAAATATAATGGAATATGCCTGGATGGGAGAGAGTGCCATATAAATACCATACCTTTCTAACACAAATGATTGACAGCATTAGTATGATATTTTTTGTGTTTGTTTATACCTCTCTCTTGAAGAAACAGCTGGGAATATGTTACACTATATCTGTATGTTTTTTAGCAAAAAGATGAATCAACAGGAGCAGAATGATGAATTATAATATTTTAAATAAAGCAGACGAAGTGATCAGAGAAAAGGTTGAACAGGACGAGATCAAGGGAGCCAGTTTATGTGTAATACATAAAGGAGATACTGTGTATTTCCGGCAGTTTGGTATGGCTGATACGGAGCGCAATATCCCCATGACAGAGGATTCCATTTTTCGGTGCTATTCCATGACAAAGCCTGTTACATCAGCGGCTGTCATGGCGGCTGTGGAAAAGGGACTGTTATCTCTGAGTGATACAGCCGATATGTATCTGCCGGGCTTTTGTGACCAAAAGGTGTTGAAGGATGGAGAGCTGGTGCCGGTGACCAATAAGGTGACGATCCAGCATTTGCTCAACATGACGGCAGGTGTGACATATCCGGATGCCAGTTTCCCGGCAGGCACATATATGCAGAAGATGATTGATAAATATTATGCAGATCTGGAGGCAGGGAAGCCGACTACGACATACGATCTTGCCAATCTCATCGGTCAGCAGCCTTTGGAGTTTGAGCCGGGAGAGGGATGGAGATATTCCTTCTGTGCTGACGTGTTGGGAGCGATCCTTGAGGTGGTTACCGGCCAGACATACGGGGAATACTTAAAAAAGACCATATTTGAACCTCTCGGGATGGTAGACACAGACTTTTATGTACCGGAGGACAAGCTGGACCGTTTTATGGAAAACTATGAGTACAAGCCGGAAAGCGGCAGATTGGAGCCATGTGCATGGCAGCATCTGGGACTTTCCTATATGCATAAAAAGAAACCGGCTTTTGAGTCGGGCGGAGCAGGTCTGGTATCTACTGTGGGGGATTATTCCAAATTTGTCCAGATGATGCTGCATGGAGGCTGTTATGGCGGTGTCCGTATTTTAGGACGCAAGTCCATTGAGCATATGACCGGAAATCAGCTGACTCCACAGCAGCTGCGGATGTATGACTGGGAGTCTCTGAGAGGATACGGATATGGAGATCTGATGCGGCAGATGATCGATGTGCCGGCTTCGTATGGACTTGGCTCAGAGGGGGAGTTTGGCTGGGATGGCTGGCTTGGATCCTATGTAGCCATGGATCCGGCGGAGGATCTGGCGATCATCTATGTGATCCAGAAGTGCGGTGGCAACGGTTACCGTGACGTACAGGTGCTTCGTAATATTATCTATAGTGCATTATAATGGAGATTATCTATGGAGATCATACAGGGACAAGACGCAGTGGTTACGCAGGTTCGGACCACATCAGTATCGACCGGCGGTACAGTACCGGCAGTATGCCGGGGAGTCAGACAGCCGGGATATCAGCCTTTGCGTTATCACCGGGTGAAGGATGCGGCAATGAGTGAGCCCTTTTTGGTTTCGCCGGCGGGAGCGGCAGTGGAGAACAATGAATCCCCGGTTGTGCTGGGAAAGGTTCATGCGGAACCGCCCACAGTGAAACAGAAGAGACTTGGTTCCATGCAGCGGGGAATGACACTGAGGGAGCTTTTTGGACGAGGAGATCATCTGTAAACGGTAAAGG
>CAKRHL010000109.1 GCA_934338765.1 uncultured Lachnospiraceae bacterium
CCCGGAAATAAACCGCTTCATAGCGGTCTGCAAGCACCGTATGCAGTGTCTGCGCCAAAATCGCATTGATCGCCACCGTTTTAATAAATGTTGACTTTCCGGATGCATTGGAACCGGTCAGCAAAACATTCCGGTGCGCATGGATCGTATTTTTAACCGGCTCAGACAAAAGGGGATGATATATCTCATCCGCTTCCAGATAAAACTTCTTCCCTGCGGCCTGTTCCATTTCAGGGACACACCATTCTTTCATCATTTCACGGTAAGAAGCAGCAGCGATCATACTGTCCAGAAATCCAACCGTCTCATAAATATCCATGAGATCCTTCTGCAGACGCAGCACCTCTCCTGCCATTGACTGGAATTTGATGATATCAATATGTGTCAGAAGACGGACATAGTCCATCAGAATGTCGGTAATGTTTCCCTCCATCTGACCGCCGCCAACCACAAGCCAGCTCCCACGGCAAAATCTTCGGAACTTGCCCTGTTTTTCCTTCATCCGGTCAAAATATGTCTGCAGTTCTTTAATCTTCAACGCCGATACTGTCTCTGAAAAACGGATCATCCGCACAACAAATGCAAATAAACGGTAGAACTTCTCCATCTGTGCTTTTCTTTTATAATATGTCACCATGTTGACCGCTGCGATCACCGCTGTAGGCATGATCATCATGTCCGGCACAAAAATGCACGATATGACGCCTCCCAGAAACGCTGCAAACTGAATGATGGAAAAAATACCTGTTTCCTTTTTTAACAGATTGATCTTGTCCAGATAACCATAAACAGAAAAATTGCCCTCTTTTCCAATCGTGGCAAACTCTCCCTGAAGCATAAACCGTGCTTCCTCCTCCGTCCGGAAGAAGGACATCAGTCGCTCCCTTTCCTCCAGCTCCTTCGGATCCGTCACCGGACAGCGCAGCAGATAATATAAATATTCCTGCCCCATAGCAGACTTTGTATGATTCATCTGCTGGTATACCCGGTCCATATCCAGATCATTCCAGGTGATATCATCCACCACTTCGGACTTCTCCGGCTCCCTGTCCCGATAATACTCCGCAATTGCCTGAAGCTTCTCCGGGCTGTATTCCTCGTCAATGGGACTTGCCCATTCCCGCAGAAGCCTCTCACGTATCTTCTTTTTATAATTTCGCCGGTCTATATATAATTTTGCTCCGACCAGCAGTACGATCACAATGACACATAACAAGATATTCATTCTAACAATCCTTCCTGTATCTACAGATATTATATCAAAAATTCGCAATGCTCGGCAAAAGGCTCGAAAAAGCTTCGCTTTGCCTTCGCGCATATCATATTAACAGAAAAAGACTGTTCTGACAAATTTTCTTTTGCAGAACAGTCTTGATAATAACAATTGATTAACCGATCACACGACCAATCTTAACCGGCGTGCGGTAATATGCAGAGGAAATCTTGATGCCGGTGCGAGGGTTGCTTGCATGGATGATCTGACCATTGCCAATATACATGGCTACGTGGCTCACTCCACCACTGCCGTAGAAAAACAGGTCTCCCGGACGAACATCACCGGAGCTGACTGTCTTGGTTGCTCCTGCCTGTGCAGAAGATGTTCTTGGCAGAGAATATCCAAAATGCTGATAAATCCTCATAACAAACCCGGAACAATCCGTACCGTTAGTCAGGCTTGTACCTCCCCAGACATATGGATTGCCAAGAAACTGCATCGCATAGCTTACCATATTGGTCAGATTCGATGAATCAGACGAATCGGAAGATGTCTTGGAGGTAAGACCGGACTCATTGATGGATACTGCTCTGTCCAGATTGAATGTCACCTTTACAAAATCCTTGCTGACAAACGCTTTCTCATTATCAATGCTGATACACATCCAGTTTTCCAGATTGTTGTACATTTCCTTTGTATCAATATTCTTCAGATCAGACTTTTTACAATGCTTGGAAATATATTTCTTTAACCACTCCTTCGTCAGATCTCTCTTATAAATATCATACTCATCCTCCTCCGAGATCTGGTCATAGATCCTTGCATCGGTGGATGGAAGATAACGCACATTTAATGTCTCTGTATCGACGGAAATACGAAGATTGGCAATCTTTCTTGCAAGCTTCTCTGCCTGCTGATCCTTCACCAGATAACTGGCCTTGACATATCCTTTTACCTTGCCGGACACAATCTTTGCCCAGCCTTTTTTCACTTTATAGATGTTACAGCCGGAATTCTTGGTCATCTTCCCGACGATGCCGGAATCCTCACCCGGCTTTTTTCTGACGTTCAGATAAGAGTCTACCTTTGCCACACCAAGTCTGTCATATTTCAGATTCAGCTTTAAATGGCTGATCTCCTTTTTCTCCTTCTTGTCAGAAGACTTCTCAGTTGTCTCCAGAGTCGTTGTGGCTGCAGCACTCTTTGAAGTAAGCTGCTCTGCTGTCACCTCTGTCTCCTGCTGTTTTGTCTCTTCCTTTTCCTGCTCCGCAAGAACTGCATCACTATACTTGTCCAGACTGAGATTGATGCCTGCCATAGGCTTCTCTGTTGCCACAGTGCCTGCATGGATCCTTGCGGTTCCTGTGATCATCACAATAGCTGCCACTGCTGCTGCGATCCATTTTATATTCTTTCGATACATACAAATCCTCATTTCTATTAAAGAATGTTACATATTCAAGTCAATTGTTACATATATATTACAAAAGAATTATAGCAGTATGGCAAAAGCTTGTCAAATCATAAATGGATTTATATTTTCATTCCTTTATTTTATCCCTGGATCGTGCCGGAAAAAGTGACCGTTTTCCCCTCTGCCTTCGCTGTGATATTGCCTTTATGGGCATCTACGATCTTCTTTGCAATGGACAGACCGATCCCATGTCCACCGGTTTTGGAGGAACGAGAGCTGTCATTCCGGTAAAATCTGTCAAAAAGATGCTTCGTGTCTACATCCGTCTCCTCTGTCGTGTTGGTCACGGAAAAGCTGACGCCCTTATGAACCTTTGAAAGCTTCCATGTAATATTTCCTTCCTCACTGACATATTTAGCCGCATTGTCCATAAGTATTGTCATCAACTGCTCCATCTGTTCCCTGTTGGCGTGTATCTGCAGATTGTCCTCCAGTTCCATTTTCAATGCAACATTCTTCCGTTCCAGCACTTCATCAAAAGGTTCTACCGCCTTTTCTACCAGCTCCTTCATATCCACATCCTGCCGGTCATTTTTTTCCTGAACCTCATCCAACTTTGCCAATATCAGAAGCTGATTGATCAGCTTTCCCATTCTTTTGGTCTGATCAACGATATTCTGCAGCCATTCGTTCTGTTCCCCTTTATACTGTAATACCTCTGCATTCGCAGAAATAATAGAAAGGGGAGTTTTCAGTTCATGACTGGCATCCGTTATAAACTGCTTCTGTCTTTGGGAATTTATCTCGAATGGACGTACCACCCGCTTTGACGCTATGATAAATATGATCGTGATCAGCATCGTCAGAAGAACGGATACGCTTACGGTCAGTGTCACTACCAGCTGGTAAAATTCCTGATTTTCCTTACAATCCAAAAAGATAATGTCTGTGACCTCCCCCTCCGAATATTCCTTTCGGAAGCGATAATTTCCTACATTTCCCACTTCTTTTTTTACAAACAGTGCAATCTTAGTCATACGGACCGCTTTTTTTTCATCCACTGCCGCAATATGATCCATATCCACAGACAATATCTGCTTGTCCGAATTTACGGTCACGCAGAAATAACGGGTCCGAAATGCCGATTCTTCATTAAACTCAATATAATTGCCCCCAAAGATCTGCTTTTTGACTGATTTTTTATCAAAATCCTCCAGCTGAGGAACCGTCCCGTCATTTTCCCTGATGATCTGTGTCATCTGATCTGCCTGATCGTTATTGTAGGTACGAAGGCAAAAGATCAGCACTAAATTCATAATAGCAAATACTGCCACAACAGACGAAAAAACAATTCCCACAAGACGCCATCGCAGTTTTCCCAAAACTTATCCCTCCTTCTTTTCTGCCGAAACCCTTCCATCCTCCATCGTAAGCTGCAGATTTCCATGAATCTGTACCAGCTTATTATTGAGATATGCCATATAAAGAGAAATCTCCTCGGCACTGACCTCCCCCTGAAAGACTTGGCCGGCAATTTCCTCCACCGAATAACTGATATCCTCCTTCTCCAGAAAAAGTGCCAGAAGCTTTGCCTCCTTTACACTGAGGATCAGACTGCCGGATTTTGCAGAAAGCTCATTACTCTCCAGATCCAGTGTCACATTGGCAAGGTTTAGAACCGTCTGCTGATACTCCCGGTTTCTCCGGATCATGGCTTTCACCCTTGCTACCAGCTCTCCCATGGCAAAGGGCTTTGCCAGATAATCATCGGCTCCCATATTGAGCCCTTCGATCCGGTCCTCCGTCTCCGCCTTGGCTGTCAGCAGCAGAACCGGTGTATAATCAGATCGTTTTCTCATATTCTGTGCTACCTGTGTTCCTTCCATGCCCGGCATCATGATATCCAGTACAACCATATCAAAATGCTCCTTCTGCAGGATCTCATCAGCCGCGAGACCATCCATGACAGCTGTCACCTCAAAGCCCTCCATCTTCAGCACCTCTGAAACCGCCATCGAAAGTCCCATCTCATCCTCTGCATATAGTATCTTCATGACTCTCCCACCTTTCCCGGCTCCCTGATCATATCCCGCAATGTCTGCATGGACAGATCTGTTGACGCCATCTCTCCGGCACACCGTTTTAATTCTTTTTCAATCAGCGCCGCATTGCTGATATTCTTCTTGTATTTCATCTCATGCTCCAGACTCGCCCAACAGTCCATGGCAATGGTCCGAAGCTGTATCTCCACCCGGATCGAACCCCTTGCTGCCGCTGGGAACGGACATTCTATGATCACATGATAGCTACGGTATCCGTTTGGTTTCGGACTGGCAATATAATCCTTTTCCTTAACCACAGGATATCTGCCGTCCTCTTTCATGGACTTTACCAGTTCATACACTTCTCCTACAAAATGGGTCACCAGACGGAAACCAATTATATCTGATATGGATTCCACCGCCGTTTCTACATCCTGTGACAGATCCTTTCTGGCTAACTTTTCCCGCATTCCATCTGCGGATTTGATCCGGCTGCGGATATGCTCCACCGGTCTCTCTCCCTGCCGGTCCGAAAGACCGTCTACCAGTTCCGAAAGCCACCAAAGCACTTCCTGCTCCAGTTCTTTCAATGGTTCATAATATGCTCCATAATATGTACTCTGTTTTTTTTCCATAATCATTTACTCCAATGTAATAAAATACGGTACAAGCTGCACCTTTTTCAAGCAACATTGTACCGTATATATATGAAAATTCAATGAACAGTTTCGAGTGTCTCTCTAAATAATGATACACACCAGACCGCCATTGCTGTCGTTGATCACCTTCTGAATGGTTTCCTGCAGCTTTAACTGGCTTTCCTGCGTCAGCTTATTGACCTTTCCACTCATGCCCTCATCCACCAGCTGCCGTACCGTCTTTCCAAAAATATTGGTGTCCCAGATTCCATCCTTATCCGGTCCCCCCTGTTCGGCAATATAATCTAACAGATCCTTTGCCTGCTCCTCCGTGCCAACGATCGGTGCGATCTCTGTCTCGATATTGGCACGGATCATATGTATGGATGGACTCACCGCCTTCAGCTTCACACCATATTTATTGCCATGATGAATGAGCTGCGGCTCCTCGATGGTTATCTCATCCGTTGTCGGTGTGATCACACCATATCCCTTCTGATGTACCTCCTGCCATGCCTGCCCGATCTTGCCAATCTCTTCCTTCTGGGCAGCATATTCCTTCAGCAGGCGGATCAACTGATATTCTCCCGGAATCTCCGTTCCCACCAGTTCACTGAGGATCTGATAATATTTCGTATCATCAAATAAGGTATCAATCAACACCTTACCGTTTTCCATACCGATCTTTCGGATATGAAACTCCTTGATCATATCACTGTCTACCTGAAAATGCTCTCTGGTCACATCACTGATCTTTGCAATTCCTGTCAGGATCTGACGCACTTTTTCAAATAATTCTGCCTTAAGCCAGTGACTGTTTGGCAGCATTTCCACCCATTTCGGCAGATTAAATTCGATCTGGCTTACCGGAAACGCCCGAAGGATCCGTTCCATAATTCCCAGAATATCCTCCTTGCGAAGCTGACTGGCATTCACCGCCATTGCTTCCACATCATATTTATCCCTGATCTCCTGAACCACATTTACGGTTTCCTCACTGTAGGGATGTATAGAATTGACAAGCACCACAAAGGCTTTTCCAATCTCTTTTAATTCCCGGATCGTCCGCTCCTCTGCCTCCAGATAAACGCCACGCTCCAGTTCCCCGAAGCTTCCGTCCGTGGTCACAACGACTCCTACTGTTGAATGGTCATGAATTACCTTCTGCGTTCCAAACTCTGCAGCCTGTGTAAAAGGCATCGGCTCATTAGACCATGGCGTCATGACCATGCGTTCCTCGCCGTCCTCTGTCAGACCGTTTGCTCCATTGACAATATACCCCACACAGTCGATCAGGCGAATCTTCACCTCATTGTCTCCCATGAGACGGACGCCCACAGCTTCCTTCGGGATAAACTTTGGCTCTGTGGTCATGATCGTTTTGCCATCTGCTGACTGTGGCAGCTCATCCACTGCTCTCTGACGGTCATGCTCATTGGTAATGGCAGGGAGCACCAAAAGCTCCATAAAACGCTTGATAAATGTTGATTTTCCTGTGCGGACCGGTCCGCATACTCCTAAGTAAATCTCGCCATTGGTTCGGCTGGCGATGTCTGTATATACC
>CAKRHL010000110.1 GCA_934338765.1 uncultured Lachnospiraceae bacterium
GTCACCTGTCTGTTGAAAAGATGCCTTTGCCGCCATTATTTTCTGCTGACGAGTCATTTGTTGATCCATCTGCTGCATATGATCTCCTCCATTCCTATGATACAGAGGATCGGTAGATAGCAATTTGTATGAAAGTACACACGGCTGTCTGCCTGCCTCCTTGTATCATTATATGAATGGAAAAGCTGTTTATTCGTTCCAGTCCAGTCCCGGATATTCGTTACACTTATCTCTTACCAGCAGACCGTGTACCGCATCCAGGATCGGCAGATTTTCAAATAACACTTTATTGATCTGTTCCACGATCGGCATGCTCACCTGATACTTCTGCGCCAGAGCCATGGCTGCCCTTGCGGAATGAACTCCCTCAACCACCTGATTGACCTCCTTCATGGCTGCCTCCGTTGTATACCCCTTTCCAATGAGATATCCTGCCGTATGATTCCGGCTGTGCTCACTGGTACATGTCACGATCAGATCTCCGATTCCGGAAAGTCCCATAAAGGTCTCCATCCGGCCTCCCATCTTCACACCGAGGCGGCTGATCTCTGTGATCCCTCTGGTGATCAGCGCCGCACGGGTATTATCTCCAAATCCCATACCATCAATGACACCTGCCGCCAGAGCGATCACATTTTTAATAGAACCACCCAGCTCAATGCCGATAATGTCAGAACTGGTATATACACGGAATCTGTCGTTCATAAAGATTTCCTGCACAAGCTCGGCAGACTCTCTCTTCACAGATCCTACCACAACTGTTGTCGGCACGCCGACTGCGACCTCCTCCGCATGACTCGGACCGGACAAAACAGCCACGTCTGCCTGCGGAATCTCTGCAAGGATCACGTCCCTCAAAGTACAGAGGGTATCATTCTCAATGCCCTTTGCCACATTTACAATGCGCTGCCCCTCCACGATATACAGGCTGGCATTTTTGGCCGTCTGACGTACAAAAGGAGATGCCACCGCAAAGACGATCAGATCATATCCGGTACATGCAGACTCCAGATCCTTTGTGAGCCGGATGGAATCCGGCAGCTTTGCTCCCGGCAGTCTGTTCTTGTGCTCTCTGTACTCCTCCAGCATATCGATCTCTGACTCGATTGCAGACCAAAGAGTCACATCATGTCCATTTTTTGCTAACATAATCGCCAGTGCTGTTCCCCAGCTTCCGGCCCCCAGAAAACTTACCTTACTCATAAGCCATTCTCCAATCTTTAATAAACACACTTATTGTTCGTTCTTTTTCTTGCCCCAAAGCGGATTTTCATTTCCGTGGATCAGCCGGACGATGTTGTTGCGGTGCTGGAAATACGCCAGTGCCGTAAAGATCAGACTGATCACCATCATATGTACAAAATAAGGATTATCCCGATACAATATAAACGTATTGACAGGAATATACCAGGCTACAAAAAGAGAACCTACTGACACGTAACGGGTCAGTGCCACCATAATGATAAATATGGCAAGTCCGATCGGGATCATCAGCGGATGGCATGCAGACATTACAACTGCCGCTGTGACGGCAATGCCCTTGCCTCCCTTAAAGCCCAGATAGAACGGATAATTGTGTCCCAGAACTACTCCCAGTCCGCAGTACAGACACCAGAGATACCACTGCTCCGGTGCAAATGCCAGACGGATCACAAGGATCGGTACGATCGCCTTTGCCAGATCTCCCACAAAGGTGATCAGTGCCGGAAGCTTTCCAAGATTTCGCAGTACATTGGTCGTACCTGCATTGCCACTCCCCTTGGTCCGGATATCCATATGATAAAATTTCCCTACAAAATATCCCGTCGAAATACATCCACAGAAGTATCCCACGATCAGACAGATAAGATAAGCAGCCATGATTAATTTTCCTTCCTTTCCCTCACGAAGAATTTCAGAGGTGTTCCTGAAAATCCAAACGCCTCACGTATTTTATTTTCCAGATATCTGGTGTACGAAAAATGCATCAGCTTTTTGCTGTTCACAAAGATGACAAATGTCGGCGGTTTAACGCTGACCTGTGTCATATAATAAATCTTAAGACGACGTCCCTTGTCTGACGGTGGCTGCTGCATTGCCACAGCCTCTGCCAGAATATCATTAAGCACACCTGTCGCAATACGCAGGGAATGATTCTGGATGACTACCTCTAATGTATCAAACAGCTTCGGAAGTCTCTGGCCTGTCTTTGCCGATACAAATACGATCTCTGCATAAGGCAGGAAAGAAAGCACCTTGCGGATATCATTGGTATATTTTTTTACGGAGTTATTATCCTTCTCCACTGCATCCCATTTATTAACCACAATGATCATGCCTCGCCCACGGTCATGGGCAATCCCGGCGATCTTGGCATCCTGCTCTGTAATACCCTCTGTGGCATCGATCACCAGCATCACCACATCGGCACGCTCCACGGCAGACACCGTACGAAGAATGGAATAACGCTCAATCTCTTCTTTGATCTTATTTTTACGGCGGAGTCCTGCGGTATCAATAAAGACATACTCCCTGCCCTCCCATGTTACCGCTGTATCTACTGCATCTCTGGTGGTACCTGCGATATCGGATACGATGACACGGTTCTCCCCAAGCAGTTTATTAATAATAGAGGACTTGCCGACATTTGGCTTTCCTACGATAGCGACTCTCGGACGCTCGTCCTCCTCTTCCTCCAGATCCTCCGGGAACAGATGAACAATCTCGTCTAACATTTCGCCTACACCGATCTTACCGATAGAGGAGATTGGAAATGGTTCTCCGATACCCAGATTATAAAACTCATAAACATCCATGCTCTGCTTTTCAAAGTTATCAATCTTATTTACCACAAGAACAACCTTCTTGTGGGACTTACGAAGCATATCTGCCACCTGATAATCTGCATCCACCAGTCCTGTCTTTCCATCGGTCAGAAAAAGTACGACATCAGCCATCTCAATGGCCATCTCCGCCTGCTCCCGCATATACTTCAGCATCAGATCGTTGGTCTCCGGCTCAATACCGCCGGTATCCATCAGCGTAAAGCTGTGATTGAGCCATGTCACATCTGCATAGATCCTGTCTCTGGTAACCCCCGGCGTATCCTTAACGATGGAAATACGTTCTCCCACCATCATATTAAACAACGTGGACTTTCCCACATTGGGGCGTCCCACGATCGCTACGATTGGTTTTGCCATTTTAAACAGCCTCCCTTCTGCAAATTATTTTTCCACTACATTGTCTGCAAGATAAGATTTTACCTTTTTGTACAGCAGGTCATCCATGATCAGATCCTTTGCATCGGTACCGTAAAAATTATGGAACTGCTCATTCAACGCATCCTCATCCTTGCAATTATAAGTAGAGAGATAGCTCTTAAGCTCCTCCTGATACTCTTTATCTGAAATCTTGATATTTTCCTTTTCCGCAATCGCTCCGTAAACAAGCTGCTTGCCCACATCTTCTTTGGCAGTCTTGGTCAGATCCTTCTTAAAATCTGCCGAAGTGGTCTTCTGTGCAGAAAGATAGTCGGAAATCGTGTAATTATTCTGCTGCAGATAATAATTGATGGAGGTATAGAGCTGATCGTACATCTCCTTTGTTCTCTTCTTTGGATACTCATTGACCTTGGACTCGTTATATACACTGTCCCAGGCAAGATCCTCTGTAGATTTCTGACGCAGGGTTGACTCATAATCCTCCAGGGATTTGTAGGATGTCAGGTTCTTTGTAACGAACTCGTCCGTAAGCTCCGGACGGATCTTCTTTCCCTGAATATAATTAACCGTCACACTGAATACCGCCTTTTTGCCGGCCAGATCCGGATTATTGGAATAGCTGTCCGGGAATGTTGCCTCAACATCCAGCTTTTGTCCAACAGAGGATCCGATCAGTCCATTCTCGAAACCCGGAATAAATGTGCCTGATCCAATGGTCAGATTATATCCGTCGGGATTATCCTTCTTTGTGCAGGAGCCGCCGTCAAATTTCTTGCCATCTACCTTGCCCACATAATAAATATTGACGGTATCGCCCTTCTTCACCTTGCCGCTCTTTTTCTTTTTGTACTCTGCATAGGTATCCAATGTGGAATCGATCTGTTTCTGAACCTGCTCATCAATCTCTGATTTTTTTACAGAAATCTTTTTATACTCTCCCAATGTCACATACTCGGAATCTGCCTTTTCCGTGGTTTTCTTCTTTCCCACGCTGCAGCCTGAAGTGAATGCTACTGTTACACATAAAAGCACGGAAAGTGCTATCTGACTTGTTTTTCTCAAAATAATACCTCCAATTATCTTATAAATTATTAACGAATATAATAATCTCTAATCATACAACGCCATACTAATTTATATCATAAACCGCCCGAAATGAAAAGCCCTTTGAGAAAAATTCACCGAGAATTCAAAAAGCAGCCATTGACGGATACGTCGAAAAGGGATATATTTTTGAATAGGAGTGAAATTTTTCAGATTGGAGAATAATTATGTCAAATATAAATTATCATGACTCTTTATTAGTTGCACCTCTTCGTATTATCGCATTAAACAACTGTAAGGAGCTTGGTGAAAAGATCAACCAGCTTATCATTGAGCGCCGCCACAAAGCACTTTCCGAAGCAGGCTCCGGCAGATCTTCTTTTAAAATGCAGGAATACGACAGAGATGACTATCTCGTTTCTTATGACTGTCCGCGTTTTGGTACCGGTGAGGGACGTGCCGTGATCAATCAGTCTATCCGCGGAACAGATCTTTTTATCATTGCGGATACCGTCAATTACAGTGAGCTTTTTAAAATGCACGGAAGCATTTCCCAGATGTCCCCGGATGATCATTTCATGGATCTGAAACGTATCATTATGGCATGTGGTGGAGCTCCCCGCCGTATCACTGTGATCATGCCTTATCTTTATGAGGGACGTCAGAATGTCCGCACGGCAAATGAATCCCTGGATTGCGCCCAGGCATTGCAGGAGCTGACACAGATGGGCGTTGAGACGATCATTACCTTTGATGCCCACGACAGCCGTGTCCAGAATGCGATCCCGATCCACGGATTTGATAACTTCTACACCTCCTACCAGTTTATCCGGGAGATTTTTGAACGTAATCCGGAAATGCCTGTGGACGCTGATCACCTGATGATCGTCAGTCCGGACGAGGGCGGCATGGGACGCGCTGTCTATTATGCCAGCCTGTTAGGCGTTAATATGGGTACCTTCTACCGCAGAAGAGATTACTCTATTACTGTAAACGGAGAACACCCGATTGTTTCTGTAGAGTTTCTTGGAAATGATCTTTCCGGCAAAAATATTATCCTGTTAGACGATATGATCGCATCCGGCCAGACCATTATAGACGCTGCAGAGGAGCTCAAAAAACGAGGTGCTGCAAAAGTGATCATCTGTGCAACCTTCGGCTTATTCTCCAACGGTCTTTCCAAAATTGACGAGGCCTACGAAAGAGGCATTTTCGATAATATTTACACCACCAATCTGGTACATTGTCCAACTGAGCTGCTTCACAAGCAGTATTATGTAAATGTCGATATGAGTGCATATATTTCTCTGATCATTGACACATTAAACCATGATACCTCTGTCAATAATATCCTTGATGCCACCAGCCGTATTCAGGAGCTTGTGGAGAAACGTCTGCAGGAACAGGGTAAATAAGATCCTGTAAAATCCATAGAAATAAAGAGAGGATTGAATATCCTCTCTTTTTGATTTCTTATTGATTATTTCAAACCATACTGACATTTCAGCCTCTGATCCGGAGAAATCCGTTCAGATTTCCGCGCTTTCCATGACTTGCCCTGTGTGAAAACAACAGCTCATGATTACAGCAGGTGCAAATTCCCGCCAAATGCATATGTTCCGGTGCTATTCCTGCCTTTTTTAACTGAAACCAGTTTGCCGCCCATAGATCCAGCTGATATTTCTGTTCTCCTTCTGACGTCACCCGGCCCTTCTTTATGATCTGCCCTATCTCCGGTTGTTCATAAACTTCTGCAAATTTTTCGGCTACATCTGCACTGACCTCATAACACTCCTGACAGATCGAGGGACCGATCAATACCTGTATATCTTCCACCGCACTACCCATCTCCTGAAATTTCTGCGCGGTACATTTTCCAATCTCCGCTACAGTCCCTTTCCAGCCGGAATGAGATGAGGCTATGATCTTCTTTTTCGGATCACAAAAAAACAAGGGTACACAGTCTGCAAAGGAAGTTGCAAGAAGCACCTCCGGAATATCCGTGATCATCCCATCCACACCCTTTAATTTCTTTTCTATGTCTGTTCCACCGCAATATTTTTCATCGACATAACAAACAGTTGTCTCATGTATCTGATCCGACAGGATCAATTTGTCAGCATCACCGCCGACAGATACACAATATCTGCGATAATTCTCACAGACATTTTCTCTGGACTCTCCTCTATCCCATCCAAGATTCAGAGAAGACAGATATCCCTTGCTAACTCCCCCAAGTCTGGTAGAAAAGGTCAGCTGCAGCCATTTCTGACGATCAAAGGACCGAAAATGAAGATAGGGTACCGGTGCATTTTTTTCAAAAATCGTTTCCTCTTCATCATAATAGCCGCCATATTCTTTTGCAGCTGCCATAAACTCTTCCCGGCTCTTCCTTTTCAATTCCATCGCCTACTCCTCCTACATCCGGTCTCTCCTGTCAACTGCCACTCTCCTAAAAGAGGTTATACAAAGTCAAACGCATTTTCTATATGCTCCAATGTGCCATCTCCCGATATGGCGATCACATCAAAACGACAGGCATGATCCGTGCCAAATCCATGCTCTTTATAAT
>CAKRHL010000111.1 GCA_934338765.1 uncultured Lachnospiraceae bacterium
GACACCTTTGTCATAAATCCCATTATATTCATTCCGTCTTTTCTGTCAAGGAACTTTACAGAACTCTTTTTTTAAAAAAGTTTCATGAATGCTTCACTTTCCATTATTCGTTTTTCACAAAATAATCGAAAGTGCTATTTATTTTGTGGGGCAAAATCCGGATTTACATCCCCATCTTTTAAAGAATCATCGGTCAAAAACTTTATAAAAGCAGCTGCTTCCTCCTGCTTTCTGGAAGAATTGGACACTCCAAGCACAGCAGATCTGCTTTTCCCGCCCAGAGCCTTGTACTTCTTACAGTCTGCAACATCAATACCAAAGTTATACATTGTCTCGTCAATCTCCTTCTCACCGCGGATATTCTCTCCGTCAATGATCGGACAGTACACCCTTTTATCCTTTGGCCAGTCCTTAAATGCCGCCACAGTATCCGAGCTTTCCGGCTCGAAGAAATATCCTGCCGTAGCATAACCGGTAAATCCCTTCTTGGGTGCGATCACAATATCACAGGTTCCGGCATAAATATAACTCTGCAGCTGCTCGCTTAACGTACCGTTTTTGGAGTTAAACTCTGTATTGATCGTCACGATCTCATGCTTGTTATCAAGTCCCAGATAGGTACCCACCGCCTTTTCCAGCTTATCTACCTGCTTGTCATCCAGATTCTGGTCACAAATTGCCACATATAATACCGTCTGCGGCTTCGTCAGGGCACCATACAAAAAGTATCCACCCACCAATACAATTGCGGCAATGACCACGATCGTCGGCAGATAATAATCCTTAAAAAACTGAAACTTTCCTTTGCTGTCCAGTTTTTCGTACTCCTTTTTGTAATCCGTATCATCTCTCTGCTGATAGATCAGTCCGTCCTTTTTTACCTTGCTCTTGTCATCTTCCTCGGAATCGTCAAATATTCTCGCCATGCAAACCAACCTTCCCGGCACACCATATACATAATATGTCTCAAATTTCAAATATCTGATGCACGCTTTTTTCTTACTTGTAAGTATACAAAAATTATCCTGTCCCCGCAAGGAGACAGGATTTAATTTCATACAATTTATCGTTTTTTAATGATTCTACGGCTATGCCGTTCCCAAAATATAGATTACCAGATACATCAATATCATCAGACCATTGATGATCACACCAAGGGACGGAAAAAGCTGCCGGATGTTGTCCAGCTTCAGGCTGAGCATAGCAAGCACAAAGCCCCAGATATTAATGGCAGCGCAAACCACTCCCCAAATACCGATCCAGACTCCGGCTTTTCCACCTGCCTCTCCTGACAGAAAGCAAAGTACCAAAAACAGGACAAGAGATAAGATTCCTAAAACTGTTGACCAGATTCCCTGTTTCGGATGCTTTTTATCTGTCAGATGAAGACCATCCTTACGTCTTTTCTTTTTAGACATGATCCTCTCTCACCTGCCCTTCCGTATTGTCCGGCTGTCCCACGCTTTTTCGGCAGAAAAATATTGTATGAAAAAAGCGGAACAGCACATAACCGATAATTCCTCCTAATGTATTCAGAAGCATATCATCCACATCACAGGATCCTACCTTCGATACAAGCTGAATCAGTTCCACCAATAGCGACGTCAGAAAGCTCAACAGCAGAATCTTCCAGAATTTACGCTGATTTCTTGAAATGACCGGCAACACAAATCCAAAAGGAACAAAGCACACAACATTGCCCAGAAGATTCAACAGCACATAATAACTGCCGATTGCATGCCAGTAGAAAATGTATCTCCGGATTTCCTTAAACGGAACCAGACTGTACTTGTATTCATCACTTGGTACCCGTCCCAGCTGCTCACTGAAAAACAGGAAGTACACCAGTGCCACCAGATATACCACAAAGATACACCATGACAGGATGCGGATTACCTTTTTCGCATTTTTCATTTCTAGCTCCTTAATACGATTTCTTTCTCCTCAAGGGCACGGATAACCTTATCCATTGCCTTGTTGACCTCCTCGTCCTTCAGGGTACGGTCCGGTGCGCGGAATATGATCTTGTATGCCATGGACTTATATCCCTGGGTAAGCTGTGCTCCCTCATAAATATCAAACAGAGTTACTGACTCGATCAGCTTGCCGCCCTTCGTGCGGATGATCTCCTCAATATCCCCGGCCAGCACTTCCTTCTTCATGGTCAGACTGATATCTCTGGTCATAGCAGGGAATTTCGGAATGCCCACATACTTCACATCAAAGCTTGCAAGCTCAGAAAGCTGCTTCATATTGACAACTGCGATATAAGCCTTCTGTCCGATAGAGAAATTGTCAAGCACCTGCGGATGGATCTCACCGAGATATGCAACCTCACAGCCCTCATAAATAACCTTTGCCTGACGTCCCGGATGCAGAAAGCTCTTGCCTGCCTGTGGATCATATTTGGCAGCCTTCTTCAGTCCCATACGCTGCATCAGACTCTCCACAACACCCTTCATGGTAAAGAAATCACCCTCACCATACATTCCAAGGGTAAGCTGCATCTGCTCCTCCGGAAGCTCAGTAAGCGGCAGACTCTTTGGAAGATAAACATTGGCCAGCTCATAAAGACGAACATTCTGATTGCGGCGGTTATAGTTTGTTGCAAGAGAGGTCAGCATACCGCCAATGGCTGACGTACGCATAACGCTGTAGTCCTCTCCCAGTGGATTCATAATGGCAATGCTCTTACGCAGCACATCATCCTCCGGCAGAAGAAGCTTGTCATAAACCTTCGGGCTTTCAAAAGAGAAGGTCATTCCCTCCATAAAACCATAGGCTTCCACAATATCTCTTGCCATATTCTCATGCTGCATCTTCTCAGAAAGTCCGCCTGCTGTTGCAGAACCGGACGGAAGTGTCATCGGAATATTGTCGTATCCGAAGAAACGTGCAACCTCCTCAGCCAGATCCGCAAGTCTTTCCAGATCCTGTCTCCAGGTTGGTACGAGAACTTCCTTTTTCTCACGATCTACTGTCAGATCCAGCTTTTCAAAATATGCTACCATGGTATCCTCATCAATATCGGTGCCAAGAAGGGCATTGATCTTCTCTACATTATATGTGATGGTGATCGGTTCTTTCTTAACCGGATATACGTCCACAGCTCCCCCCACAACTTCACCGGCACCCAGCTCCTCGATGAGCTGGCAGGCACGGTTCATGGCGTCGATCGCATTGTTCGGATCAAGTCCCTTCTCAAACTTTGCCTGCGCATCGGTACGCATACCAAGCTTCTTGCCGGATTTACGGATATTGGTTCCGTCGAAGGTTGCTGCCTCAAAAAGCATAGTAGTCACATCATCGGTGATCTTGGAGTTCTCGCCACCCATAATACCGGCAACGCCTACCGGCTTCTCTCCGTCACAGATTACCAGCATGGTATCGTCAAGAACTCTCTCCTGACCATCCAGTGTCATAAACGGCTCATCCTTGTGCGCTTTACGTACAACAATCTTATGATCTGCCAGTTTGTCCAGATCATACGCATGCATTGGCTGTGCATACTCCTCCATTACATAGTTGGTAATATCCACAATATTATTGATCGGACGGATACCGACAGAAGCAAGACGACGCTGCATCCACTCCGGAGACGGAGCGAGCTTGATATTTTTTACGACTCTTGCCACATAACGGGAGCAAAGCTCCGGTGCCTGTACCTCGACCGATACATAATCATTGACATCCTCGCCGTTACCTGTCTCTTTCACCTCCGGAAGCACCAGATCCTTACGGAAGGTTGCCGCTACCTCTCTGGCAATACCGATCTGTCCAAAACAATCTACACGGTTTGAGGTTACCTCATACTCAAATACCACATCATGAAGTCCCAGAAGCTCTACCGCATCTGATCCGATCGGAGCATCGGCATACTCCGGATTATCACTGAGGATATAGATGCCATCCTCTGCAGCATCCGGATACATGTCTGTATTGGAACCCAGCTCTTCAATGGAACACATCATACCAAAGGAATCCACTCCTCTGAGCTTTCCTTTTTTGATCTTGAAGCCCTTCTCTGACTCGCCGTCCTTGTGGCTGCTGGCTACATGTCCACCGTCCAGAACAACCGGCACCTTATCTCCCTCTTTGACGTTGGCTGCACCTGTGACGATCTGTACCTCTGTGCCGGTCTCATCGATCTGCACCTGGCAGATCACCAGCTTGTCTGCATCCGGATGCTTCTCGATCTTATTGATCTTACCAACGATGATCTTATCCAGATTCTTATCTAACTCTGTATATCCCTCAACCTTTGTACCTGACAATGTCATTGCATCCATATATTCCTGTGCCGTACAATCCAGATCCGGCACATATGCCTTTGTCCATGATATTGAACTATTCATGTTATTTTCTTCCTTTCTTTCTATAATTAGAACTGCTTCAAAAATCTTGTATCATTTTCGTATAATAATCTCATATCATCGATCTCGTACTTGAACAATGCGATTCGCTCCAGTCCGACACCAAAGGCAAATCCTGTATATTCTTCCGGATCAATACCGCTCATCTCCAGCACATGCGGATGAACCATACCGCAGCCAAGAATCTCAACCCAGCCTTCACCCTTACAGAAACGGCAGCCCTTTCCGCCGCATTTAAAACAGGTAACATCCATCTCGGCACTCGGTTCTGTAAACTGGAAGTGATGAGGACGGAATTTTACCTTGGTATCCTCTCCGAACAGACGCTTTGCAAACTCCTGCAGCGTTCCCTTCAGGTCGGAGAATGTAATGTTTTTATCTACCACAAGACCCTCGATCTGATGGAAGGTTGGAGAATGTGTCGCATCCACCTCGTCAGAACGGAAAACACGTCCCGGTGCGATCATACGGATCGGCAATCTTCCCTTCTCCATCTCATGAACCTGTACGGAAGATGTCTGGGTACGAAGAAGAATATCCTGTGTAATATAGAAGGTATCCTGCTCGTCCTTTGCCGGATGATCTGCCGGAATGTTCAATGCCTCAAAGTTATAATAATCTCTCTCGATCTCCGGACCCTCTACAACCTCATAGCCCATACCGATAAAGATATTTTCTACTTCCTCCAGGGTTTTGGTATTTGGATGACGGTGTCCCTCCGGAAT
Organism: uncultured Lachnospiraceae bacterium; assembly: GCA_934338765.1. Lineage (GTDB taxonomy): Bacteria > Bacillota > Clostridia > Lachnospirales > Lachnospiraceae > Jutongia. The sequence continues at coordinate 5,099 of CAKRHL010000111.1, forward strand.
ACGCTGTCCCGGCAGCGTCACATCGATCGTCTCCGCCTTCATCTTCTCCTCACGGAGTGCCTGCTCAAAGGCTTTCTTTTTCTCCTCCAGATGCTCCTCGATCTTGCTGCGGGCATCATTTACCATCTGTCCAACCTTCGGGCGATCCTCCGGAGCTATATCCTTCATTGACTTGAGAATAGATGTCAGCTCACCCTTCTTTCCCAAAAATGACACCTTGATCTCATTGAGCTTGTCCAGCTTGTCAGAGGAATCAATCTGTGCCATTGCTTCATCCATGATCTGTTTTAACCTGTCTTTCATCATTAACCTCCGATTATTTAAATAGATTTTTGAACGGAGTCTTTCTATGATCGACTTTCAGAAATCAAAAAGTTTCTGAAGATCAAAAAAACTCCCTGCATCGCAAGGAGCTTGAAATTGGTATCCCGGCTTCCTCCCGACACAATGTCAGGGACGGAATCTACCGCGGTACCACCCTGTTTCTTATGTAAGCTGTGACCACTCCGGCACTGTCCTGTACGGAACATACCTGAATGCCCATCACATAAACACTTCATTGCACGTAACGTGTGCGGAACGTCAGACAATACTAAATAGATAGTATCAAAATATGATCAACATATCCTGACTTCTTCCTCTGTCTTTCCTGTCTGCAGCTCACGCGGGAAATTCGATCACACCGGGAACGTAAAGATGCTTTCAGCCGATGGCATCCTCTCTCTGACCGGATCGATGTTCTCTACTAAACGCGATCATCGCCTTTACATTTGGTTGTATGATATCATACTTTCTATTCTTTGACAAGACCTAACTTTGAGACATTACGCCTGCAATGCCTTCACGATCTTTTCAAAATGCATAGCATGGGAAGCCTTCACAAGCACGGCATCCCCTTTACGGATCTCCGGAAGTCCTTTTTCCAGAAATGCATCCATATCTGCAAACCAGAGATGGCGTCCTGTATACCCTTCTGTCCGGCTGATCTCCTCGATACCCTTCTCATAATTCTGCGCCAGGGAGCCAATGGAAATGATCAGGGAAATCCCCTTCTGCGCCGCATACTGTCCCACTTCATAATGCATCTGTGCTTCCTCGTCTCCAAGCTCAAACATGTCTCCCATCACCGCTACGGTTCTGCTGTCCTCAACCTCATGAAGCACATCCAGCCCCGCCTTCATGGATACGGGATTGGCATTATAGCAGTCGTCCATAATGGTCATATCCTCTGTCTGTATAATGTGGCCATGACCCCCCACCGGCTCATAGGACTCGATTCCTTCCTTGATCTGCTCCAGAGAAAGTCCCAGTTCACAGCCCACAGCAGCTGCTGCCAGTGCATTGGAGATCATATGACGTCCCGGTGCCGGTACTGTCACAGAGATTTCTCCCTCTCCGGTATGAAGCATAAACCGGCTGCCGGCAAGCCCCACACTCTCACAATGATCCGCATAAACAGCCGGTGTACTGCCTTCCTCTGTCCTGTGATCAGCCTGATCCTCCGTTATCCCATAAAATACCGGCGCACTGATACGTTCGTCCTGATCCAATGTGCACAGCTTGTCATCATTTCCGTTTAATACTGCTTTTCCCTCCGGTTTCAGATAAGTAAATATCTCCGTCTTTGCCTTGAGAATACCATCGCGGGTTCCCAGATTTTCCAGATGGCACTGACCGATGTTGGTGATCACACAGATAT
>CAKRHL010000112.1 GCA_934338765.1 uncultured Lachnospiraceae bacterium
TGATACAACCACGTAAAAATCCCGGTCATACTTTTCAGAGAACCGCAACGGAACCATTATAATTCTTTCCACTCCATTGGGTTGCTGAACACCTGTTTTCTCTCATTACAACAAATTCCTCCAAAGCTCCAAAGGCAAAACCATAGTGCCGGATACGTTCTTCCCAGCCGAAAAGTTGTACATACTACGTTTCCAAATTTGTGCAATTTATCCGACTTAAATGTTATAGTAAATCATTTAAGTTGCAATATTTTTGTCATTTTTGCCGATTTTATCTTATGAAATGTTTTATATATGGTCATTTTATACAAACCATGCTAATATTTATTTCAGGGTGAGCAAAACAAAAAACATTTCGAAAAGGCAAAGCTTTTTCAAAGGAGGGTTTATGAGATTTAAAAAAATCTTTGCTGTCATAATGGCGGCAGCTGTAACACTGTCCACGCTCAATGGTTTTCATGGTTTTTCTGCTCCAAAAACTGCAAAAGCTGCGAGCTTTGTTAATCTGAACCAGAGCCAGATCGCATCTGCAATGGGAGCCGGCTGGAACCTTGGAAATCAGCTGGAAGCATCCCTGAACGGAACGCCAAATGAAACAAGCTGGGGTAATCCTACGATCAACGCCAATCTGATCAAGGCAGTAAAAAATGCCGGTTTTCGTTCCATCCGTATTCCGGTTTCCTATTTGGGTAAGATCAGCAGCAACTCAAGTTACACCATCGATTCATCCTGGTTAAACAGGGTACAGCAGGTAGTTGATATGTGTATTGCTAATGACCTGTATGTCATTATTAACATGCACGGCGATGGCTATCACTCCGTCGATGGCGGCTGGCTTTTCTGCGACGGTTCCAACCAGACTGCGATCCGTGCCAAATACAAAGCCTGCTGGAAACAGATTGCCACACGTTTCCGCTCATATGACCAGCACCTGATCTTCGAATCCATGAATGAAGAATTTGATGGCACTTACGGAACTCCAAACAGAACATATTATGAAAATATCAATCAGCTCAATCAGATCTTTGTAGATACCGTCCGCACTTCCGGCGGAAACAATGCGAAGCGCTGGTTAATGCTCCCGGGCTGGAACACTAACGTCAACTACACCGTAGGCGATTATGGTTTCCGGGTTCCTACCGACAATAACTGCACTGCCGGCGGAAAGCGCATCATGATCTCTGTTCATTATTATGATCCTTGGGGCTTCTGCGGAGAAGAAAGTACCACGGCAACCCAATGGGGAAGCAAGGCAAACAACAGCTCAAAGGTTGATTCCTGGGGCGATGAGTCTTATCTGAAATCCCAGTTTAACAGTCTGTATAACAAATTCTGCAGCCAGGGATATCCGGTCGTGATCGGAGAATACGGTGCCATTGACAAATCTGCTTTCGATTCAAACAACACGGCATGCCGTGTGGAATTTGCTTCCAAAGTCTGCACTTACGCAAAGAAATACGGCTGTATCCCAATCTGGTGGGACAACGGCGTAACCGGCACATATGGTTTCGGTTTATTTAACCGCAGTACCGGTGCAGTTACACAGCCAAAGATCATCAATGCCATCACTGCCGTGTATCCGTCCTCAGGCAATGCCTCTGATTCCACAAGCAGCATTGATACCAGCAAAACATATATGCTGAAAAACGTAAACAGCGGTCTGTATATGGATGTCTGCGGTGCGAAAGCGGTAAATGGTACAAATGTCATCCAGTACTCTGCTTCCAAAGCAAAAGCAAATAATACCTGGAAATTTGTTCCTGACGGAAAAGGATATTACTATATTTACTCCTGTCTGGGAGACGGCAGGACATTTCTTCTGGATGTTTCATGCAACAGCAGTGCAAATGGGACAAACATCGGAATTTACAAAAATACCAACTGCAGTGCCCAGCTTTACAAGCTTGTAAAAAATTCAGACGGAAGCTACAGCATTTATACAAAGTCTTCCGGCTGTAAGAGTGTTGTCGAGATTGCTAATGCAAACCGCAGCAATAACGGCAATGTACAGCAATGGGTTTACAACGGACATAACTGTCAGAAATGGCAATTGATCGCACAGTAAATCTATCAAATAACTCAAAATCAACAGGGTTGTGCCTTAACAGATGAAAATGTTCAGGCACAGCCCTTTCTTGTTCAAAAAAATTCCTCTTAGCCGAACATTCGATCAAACTTTCCACATGATCCCCGCCCATCATCAGTCTCAGCACCATAAAGCTGACAGCAAAGATAAAGAGCAATAGGTTTTCCCACCAAAAATACGATCGAGATCAATAGAACATAGGCTATCATTTTTCCGTATACAGAACTAACACATAGCAAGAATTTTCACGTTCCTCTTTCCGCCAAGACTTTCTTTCGAATCAGATATTTAACAAAAAATGCTGCCGTTGTCCTGTTTCATCCAATCGATTGAAACAGAAAGTCCTTTCTCTGCGAAATATTTCTGCAGCAATTCTTTTATTCTGTCCCGAAAATAGTCCATCATCACACACAGCGATCTCAAAATCCAAGCTCATATAACCACCTTTTATATCGTTTTATTATCTTCTTTTTTCCGGCGAAGCTCACGCTCCCACTGGTGCAGCCTGCGGGCTCCCTCCGGATTTTGTTTTTCCAAGCGCTGTTCCAGCTTTTCCCGGCGTCTCTGAAGCTTTTCCAATACCTCCGGATGCTCTCTGCTGATCTGCTCCCGGATATGATGACGTCGTTTTTCCAACAGACCAAGAATAATCCTCCTGTGATCCTGATCCGCCAGTTTGTCCGGCAGCTCATCCATATGGATCTCCATACGTCGTAAAAATTCGTCCTCATCAATTACTCCCAGACCATGCCAGTATTTCAGGCTGCTCTCGATTCCCTGCTCCGCAATCTCCTCCCAGTCCGGCATACTATGAATGCTCTCCAGCACCTGATGTACACGCTTTTCGATCTGATCCACTGTCTCGTCACCAAAGGCCCAGGTAAACTCCTCCAGCGTATTTTCTGTTTCCGCAGGAATATTAAGCATATGTCCGCTTTTATGGACAGTATAACCTTTCAAAGCATACGGCTCCACATATCCGCTGTCATGAAGTGCCGCCGTAATGGTACGGCGTACCTTACCTTTTTCGATCAGATGTCCGATTCCAAGCTGCCGCATCTGCTCATTGACCGATGCCATATGCTCTGTCATATAAAAATGGATTCCCTGTTTTTCGAAACGGTCACACATCATTTCCAACCGATCCGCCGCTGTAATATCAATGCTCGTCATCGCTCCGGCATCCACAATGACAACCTTTGTATCCTCTTTTATGCTACGTTCAATGTCCTCCTGAAAGGTCTTTACATTGGCAAAGAAAAGACTCTCACTGAAACGGTAGATCACCACATGCTCAATCTCATGGGCATAACGGTTCTTGCTGCAATCGTAAAACCCCTCTCTCCCCGGAATAACTCCCAGGAAAGCTCTCGGAGGATTTGTCGCTTTCAAAACCACTGCGGTAAAGGAAAGAATAATTCCTATAATAACTCCATAAATCGTCCCCAACAAAAGGACACCAAAAAAGGCAGCCATAAAAATATAAAATTCATTGCGGCTGACACGGAACAACCTTTCTGCCAGATCAAACTCCACCACCTTCATGAGAGCCGATATTACGATCGCCGTAAGAACCGGCACCGGAAGATATCCAATAAATCCCGTACCAAATAACAGCAATAATATCATGGCAAGACCTGCTACAATAGAAACCATCTGTGTCCTGCCGCCATACTGGTCATTCATGGATGTTCTGGAAATGCTTCCGTTGACCGGACAGCAGCCAACAAGTGCCGATGCAATATTTCCCGCTGCACACGCCAGTATTTCCTGATTGTCTCTGATCTTATAACTATTTCGAAATGCAAAATTATTCTCTGATAATAGCGTCTCTGCCATGATCACAACGGTAACCATCAGTCCTCGTCCTGCCGCCTGAGACAGATCTACTGACCGAAATTGCGGACACTGAAAATGTGGCAGTCCCGGTTCCACAGCCGATAACAGCTTTACTCCGTACTGATCAATATGGCCAAAAAGGGTCAGCAATACCCCCGCCGCCATAACCACGATGACCATAGGAAACTTCGGTGCCAGCTTCCTTGCCACCACGATCACCGCCAGAGAACAGATTCCCAGTGCAACAGAAACCAGATTGATATGTGATGCCGCCTCTATAATAGAAACGATCAGCTCCGGCAGTTCTCCCGTTCCGGAGCTGCCTCCCAGTATTTTGGGGATCTGCATTAATATGATCGTCACTGCAATACCGCTGATAAAACCTCCCATAACCGGAGTGGATATGTAATCTACCATCTTCCCTGCCTTTAAGAAGAAAAAGAGAAGAAGCCACACCCCGGCAAAAAGTGCAGTCACGGGAATAAATGCCATTGCTTCAGGAGATTGCGCCTGCAAGCCCAGCCCCGCAGCCGCCGCACCAATGATCGCCGCCGGTGCCGCATCTACTCCGAAGATAAACTGAGGTGACGTGGTAAACATTGCAAAAAATAAAATAGGCAGTACAGAGCCATACAGTCCATAGACAGGCGGAAGCCCTGAGACCTCCGCATATCCCATGGATATTGGGATCGATACTGCCGCTATGATAATACCTGCCAAAATGTCCTTTGGCAGGTAACTCAATTTATAATTTTTGAGTGTCTGGAAAATCTTCATTTTTGTAACCCTTATGCCCTTCCACGCAAATATCAGCCACGTATATGTCCGTTTTTCAGGACAGATGTGCGGCTTAACCATAAAAATCTCTTTTTGCTTATTCTACATAATATACATAATCGTTCTTGCGCGGTGCTGCCTCCGGTTCATCACCATCCACATAACCCAGGACACAATGACCGATGCCTTCGTAATCTCCCGTAATACCCAGAGATTTCAAAAGTGCCTTTCCCTCTTCACTTTCGAATTCTTCTCTGGCACGGTGGATCCAACAGCTTCCAAGACCTGCATCCTTGGCAGCCAGCATCAGATTTCCCATAACAAGGCTTCCATCATACACATGGGTTGGCATTGCCTTATCTGCCAGTACGATCAGCACAACCGGTGCCCCGTAAAAAGGATCCATTCCCTCAGCCGCTCCCATAATCTCTGCATTCATACGGGAAAGCTTATCCCTCACCTCTTTATTTAATACCGCTACAATGATCGGCGACTGCCTGCCCATTCCTGTAGCCGCATAGGTTCCGGCTTCGATCACACGGTCAATCAGCTCTCTCTCCGGCATTTTCTCCTGAAATTTGCGAATACTTCTTCTGGTACGTATTGTTTTCATTGTCTCACTCATATGAAATCCCCTCCTGCTTTTATAGTTTATTTCCATATTGATAACTTCAGTAATTCTAATGTAGATACCAATGCACCACTGCTGTCCGAAACGATTATCGCATTTCTGCAGCAGATACCACTCCCACGGCTTCGGTGCTCTCCGAAACGATCTTATCTCAAGCAGCACTGCCTCTCCGGCTGTGGCGTTCTCCATCACATATCTTCTGGAATTCCCGGAGCTTCTGCTTTGCCTGGGGACTCAGATCCTTCGGCACCTGTACCTGTACCGTCACATACTCATCTCCGTGAACGGAAGAATCCTTCATAGACACAATGCCCTTGCCACGAAGCCGTATCTTGCTTCCCGCCTGGGTTCCTTCCGGAATACGGCACATTACTCTGCCGTTTAGCGTGTCTACCGGTGCTTCTCCGCCAAAAACTGCCGTTGTAAAAGGTACCTCAATCTGAGTATATATATCCATTCCCTTTCTGTCAAATCCCGGCTTTGACTTTACATGTACCTTCAAAAACAGATCACCGGCCGGTCCACCGCCATATCCCGGCTGACCCTTACCACGAAGACGTACACGCATACCATCGTTTACTCCGGCAGGAATGTGTACCTGCAGGGATGTTCTCTGTCCGGAACCGTCCTGCGAAATCAGATGGATCGTTTTATCACAGCCAAAGGCCGCCTCCTCAAAGGTAATATCCGTCTGCGCCTCCAGATCCTCTCCTTTCGCCGTTCCGGTATCCTGACCAAAACCTCCAAAGCCACTGCTGCCATGATGGAAACCGTCAAAGCTTCCATCACCACTATCATAAAAATCGCCTTCAAAGCCGCCGCTGCCGCGATGAAAACCACTGCCAAAGCCATTGCGGCTTTTCCTGTGAGAGCCCTCTCCATGGGATCTTCCATGAAACATGCCGCCAAAAATATCATCAAAGATATCATCCATATCGCCACCCTCGAAATGATATTCCCGATAACCGCCTGTCCCAAAATCAGGACCGCCATAACTCTGATAAAAATGTCCGTCCCCCGTAGGGCCGGTTCCTCCTTCTTCAAAGGCTGCAAAACCGTATTGATCATAGAGCTTTTTCTTTTCTGCATCACTGAGTACATTATATGCTTCGGTTACTTCCTTAAAATTCTTCTCCGCCTCTTTATCCCCCGGATTTACATCCGGATGATACTTCTTGGCAAGCTTTCGGTATGCTTTTTTGATCTCCTTCTCATCCGCCCCTTTCCGGATACCAAGGACATCATAATAATCTCGTTTCTTCATCATCCTCACCTCCGAATAAAATGAAACTGTCCGTTTTCCTGCAAATATGCCGGGAAAACAGAAGCTTTGAAAATATACAGAAAAGAGGCATACGAACCGGTTCGCATCCCTCCAAGGCTGTTAATAGGGTGATAGACCATCCAATATATCAACCCTGCTGTATTGCATTTTTACTTTCGATTATGTTATACCACTTAT
>CAKRHL010000113.1 GCA_934338765.1 uncultured Lachnospiraceae bacterium
AATGTGAGCTCCATGATCAGCTCCCGTGCCGTATCAAATGCAACGGTACAGATCACCGACGGAAATGATCCTGAGGCGGTACTGGATGAACTGACCACCGATCCTAACGGGCAGACTGATACGATCGATCTGCCGGCCCCACCCCTGGAGTATAGCCTGGAGCCTTTGTCTGCCCAGCCCTATTCCGTTTTTAATCTAAAGATCACTGCTCCCGGCTTTGAGCCTACCGTGATCTCCGGTGCAGAGATCCTGTCAGGACAGATTTCTCTGCAGAATATTTCTCTGATCCCACAATTTGAAACTCCCAACGATGACAGTGAACTTTTTGTCATCCCGCCCCACACTCTTTATGGCGACTACCCGCCCAAGATACCGGAAAGTGAGGTGAAGGATATCAGTGAAACAGGGGAGATCGTATTAAGCCGGGTGGTAATCCCCTCTGGTGTGTGATAAAAGGATACGCCGTACACCGGAGGCATCCCACCGGGATACCGTTTGTACCCCGGAAGACATCCGCCGTTCCGGCGTTTCGGGAGGCTTGCTCTGCTCCGGCGTTTCTGGAGATGTCCAATGCTCTGGTATTTCAGAAGACATTCGCGGCTCCGACGTTTCAAGAGAGATACTCCGCTCTCTTGTCCGGTATACTTCCCGGCTTTTCTGATATTCCCCGGGACTGTTTACTCCCCTTTGATCCAAAATCTCCGCAATCTGACGATAGGACATCCCTTTTTGCCGTAGCGATCTCATGAAGGAAATAATATCCGAAAGTGCATCGTCCTCCACTAACACCCTCCTTCCCGCCTCGTACCGGATCTGCCATCCATAAGGTGCCATACTGCCAAGATATTCTCCCTGTTCCTTTTTCTGCTGCTTTACCAGACGCACTCTCCTCCCAATGTCTTTGGCATACCACTCATTCATCAGATTACGCAGTCCTTCCGTGAGACTCCCGGGCATCTCATATTCCCTGTCAGCTCTGTCATAGGTCCGGACATCACTGATACAGACCACCTTTACCCCCAGCAGTGGGAATATCTTTTCCAGATACTCCCCTGTCTTTAGATAATCTCTCCCGATCCGTGAAGCATCCTTGCATAAAATGTATTGTATCTTCCCCTCCCCTGCATCGGCGAGCATCCTTTGAAACGCCGGTCTGGCAAAGGTCGTCCCACTATACCCCAGATCTGTATATACATCATATAATACATATTGATCACACCTGTCGTTTTCTTTCCTGAGCCATTCCCTGGCCAGACGGATCTGCTGCTCCAGACTTTGATCCTTTTCATTGCCATGCTCCACGGACAGCCTTGCATAAATCCCCACCATGATCTTCACTTTTCTTCTTTCCTTTCTCTCATATACTCTCTGTACCGTGCCGTTTTTTGGTGATACGATAACGGATAAAAATGCTTTTATCTGTCATTTTAATCTCCTGTATCATCAGTACAAAAAGCAGACGTTTCTGCCATATGGTGTCCGCCTTATCATCATTATTCTTCTCTCTGTCTAGTTCATCGTAAATAACTGTCTCCACCACTCCCCCACACATATTCTGCTGCCTCCCTGTCAACCCATATCCTGCCAATTCATCACAAAATATCTGTCCCTTCCGGCACCGGACCCTCCGCCCGCGCAAGGATGACGTTATATCAAATATCCACTTGGGAATGATCACCGGAAGACCCTCTTCCACCCTTGCCCACTGTTCTTCCGGCAGCGGGATCCGTTTATCCAGCTTATAGCTGATCTTGCGATCCTTCCCCTGGATCATCACACCCGTATACATTTCATTGGACAGAATCCGCCGCACCGTCTGGGGTGTCCATAAACTTTCCTTTTCTGTTTTTTGGCTATTATCAATATTCCGCCTTTCCGTGCAAACTGCAGCTGCAAATCCACTCCGATATCTGCTGCCACCGGCCAGCTTGTACTGATAAGGACTTCTGATCTGTCCCTTATTTAGTACACTGGCAATATTTTCCGCAGTCATTCCGCTAAGGCGCAGCCAATAGATCACCCGCACAACCTCAGCCGCTGCTTCATCTATCTCCAGCCGATGGATATCCGATTCACATTTGCGATACCCATAGCAGGCAAAGGCTCCGATATATTCTCCCAGAGCGCGCCTGGTCCTCTGCTGCCACCGCACCTTTTGGGAAATATCCCGGCAGTAAGCATCATTCATAAGATTCATCACAGGCAGCAGCAGGGAATCCTCCATAAAATCACCGGAAGCACTGTCATAATGGTCCGCAACCGCAATAAAGCGGATCCCCAGCTTCGGAAATATCTCCCTCAGGAAATATCCTGTCTGGATGTACTCTCTCCCAAGCCGGGACAGATCCTTGCATAATATGCAGTCAAACCCACCGGCTGCCCCCTCCCGCATCATTGCCTGAAATGCAGGCCGGTCATAATTGCTGCCACTAAACCCGTCATCTGCCCACTCCCCCGCATATGTCATATCTTCATGCTCCGTCAGATAACGCTGCAATAAAAGTCTCTGATTCTGGATACTGTCACTTTCCCCTGTGCCATCCTCTCTCGATAGCCGCAGATAAAATACACACCGCACGCGAACACCTCCTCTCATTCTCCTCCCTGCTGTCCTTCCTTACATCCCTGCTCCCTGATATGCTCCACCATATCCCGGTTTTCTGCCATGTCCACCAGATTTCGATACCTTGGACTGCGGCATGCTTCCCGGTACAGTGCATATGCTTCCTCTACGGAAAGTCCCTCTTTCTCATAAGAAATATACACCTCATATCCTTCATAATTCCCCTTGTAGATATATTCTTCCATCATGGCATCCCCCTGTATGGTCTTGTCTTAATATATGACAGGATCACCCAAAATATATCTGACTCCCTTTATACAATACAAAAGGCATGTCCTAAAATAAGGACACGCCCCTTTTTCACCTTATTAACTTTTCTTTGCTAAAATTCGCCGGATCTCTTCCTGATCAACTTCACTTTTCCAAAAACTTCCGGACCTCCTCCCAGGCTTCTCTTGACTCTGCCAGCTTATCCATACTGAGCTGGAATACATGAAACATTTCCGGATAAACTGTTAAGGTTACATCACAGCCTGCTTTCTTTGCTTTTTCCGCTGCCACCACAGAATCACTGAGCAGCATTTCCAGACTCCCCACCTGAAACAGCATCGGCGGCAGCCCGTTAAAATCTCCATAGAGAGGTGATATATACGGCAGCTTTGGATCAGCATTTCCTACATAATCTCCATTATAGATCATACTTTCCCTTGTATTGCCAAAGAGGGGATCCTTGTCGTAATTCTCCTCATAGGATGGGCCGGATGCCGTGAGATCCGTCCATGGAGACATCATCACAAGCTTCTGTGGCATGGGCATCCCCTGATCTCTGAGATACATCGCCAGTGCCAGCACCAGACCTCCTCCGGCGGAATCTCCCGCCAGTATGATCCTGTCTCCGGTAAATCCGGAATATAACAGCCACCGGTAGGCCTCCAGCGCATCCTGAAATGCTGCCGGATAAGGATGCTCCGGTGCCACACGGTAATCCACAGAAAGCACACGATATCCCTTGATCTGACTATAACGAACCGCAAAATCCCGATAGGCATTGCGGATCTTGGCAATATATCCACCCCCGTGAAGCTGCAGGATCACTTCTCCACAGTCCTCCGCCTTGGGAGTCAGAAGTTCCATCTCAAACTGTCTCATATGAATGGGCAGATTGATATATTCCTCTGGGCAGTGCCATGGTGCCTCCACCAGATTTTTGCGCAGAGTTCCATCCTGAATCTTTGGTCCCAGCATCTTCTGGGCGGTAAAAAAACGGATCATATCCGTCACGATCCTGCCTTTCACGCTCATATGCGATCTCCTTTCCGTAAAGCCCTACTCCTCTGTAATATGCTCATCAACATAACCGGTTATTGTAATTTTCTGTTCTGTTGCGTTCAGACTATAAATGAAATTTTCTACGTATCTCATTCTCAGCCTTTCGTCCTCCAATGAGCATCGTCATGACCCATAAAGTAAGATAGATTCCAAAGACAACCCAGGCCAGGATCAGATTTCCGTTTTTCCCCATAAAGGAATAGATCAGAAATGCCAGACTAAATGCTGCCATAAGCACCTGCATGGTCAGATAATTCTGCCAGTTTGCAAAATTGATGATCATACAGAGCAGTATGATCGCAGCAAATCCCAACAAAACACATGGAAATCCATATTTAACAGACCATCCCTGAAAACCAAGGGAATAATCAATTCCAAGCAAAAGCAGAAAAACTGCAGCTTCCTGCAAATAAAGCTTACTAATATGACCTTTCCTGCGGCTCAGGATCTGCCACAGGCTTAGGAGTACATATGCTTCTGCCACACCGGAGATCAGGGACCACCTCACCTCAGGAGAAAATATCCGGTTCAGTCCCAAAAGCAGTGCCTCGATCAGCACGCAGATATAAGCACAGATCCAGAATACCTTCCTGCGCACCTTTCTTTTGGCCGCAATATCCGGAAAGGAATCCTCCTGTCTGGCCGGCTTTTCATCCACATGAAGAACGCTGCTGCATAAAGGACACACTTCACGTTCTCCCACGACCTCGACACCACATCTTTTACAATATTTCACGTCCAACGCTCCCTTCCTGTTTTACAGATTACTCTCCACAGCTGCTTCAATGCCATCCTCTGCCAATATCCGGAAGAACCTCTTCTGCACTGATACATCCTTAAGGATCGTGCAGAATGCAACCACCATCTCCTCTCCATAAGAGCACACCGTCATCTTTGTATTCTGCCCCTGAGACACGGAAAGGATCGCCGCAAACCGTTTGATATACGGTTCATAGGCTTTTTCTACCTTCATCACTCCCAAATTGGTCATGGTGGTCGTAGTTGCTCTGGCACTCACCTGATACACCCACTGCATCACAAGCTTTTTGAGTACCAGCGGAACCGCCCGGAGCATCAGATTTTTCTGATTGGACACATTATAGGAAAATAATTTTTCCAGATGCTCCTTATTGATCTGCTCCCGCAATGCCGTCACAACGATCTGCTCCACCTCATCTCTGGTATAGTCCTCCTGATCCGGGTGTAGCGCGGCACTGACCATGGCAAAAAAATTCCGGGTGGTAATGGACTCGAAATAAGGCCGCAGATTCACCGGCACACAAAGGACCACCGGCTTGTCCGATACAGCTCCGTGAAGATACTCTCTGTATATGCTGTAAACATAAACTCCTGCCAGATATTCATTGATACTGACCCCTCTGTGATGCGCCGCTTCCTTAACCTGTGCAAGGGGCAGATATCCCTGTATCACACCAAAAGCACCATCTCTGAGCTTCTCGCCGTTCATATGAAATGCCGGCTCTGACTTATATCCTTTGGGCTGTCCCTTCCTGAAGTTTTTGAGATAACTGTCCTCCGTGTTTAATGAGGTCTGCTCCGACAGATGGTCCCCCACCTGATCACAGATCTCCGGATGCGCCAGACGCAGATACTGGCACGCCAGCTCCTTTAAGAATGTCACGCCTCCCATGCCATCTGCCAGCACATGGAACACCTCTAAATTAATCCTGTTTTTATAGTAACTTACCCGGAATAAATACTGATTGTTCATCTGTGGCTCCATCTTACAGCAGGGATATTCGCTCTCCCGCTCCACCCTCGGTGCCGGTTTCCGGTTTGTCTCAAAATAATACCAGAATGCTCCTGTCCGAAGACGGACATTCATGGAATCAAATAACGGCAGGATCTTGTCCAATGCCTGCTGTAACAGCTTTGGATCGATCTCTTCATCTAAGGTAAGAGACAGTCGATACACATTCGTCATCCGTTCCGTGGCAATGACCGGGAACAGATTGGCCGTATTATCCAGTCTCGACCATTTTAACTCCCTGCGGGAGGATTGTTCTTTCATATGAATCCTGAATTCCTTTCTACTGCAGACTTTGGATCACAGGCACAAAAGCTGCAGATCAAATTATGATCATTTTTCAAAATATTTACCTTTCGCACTCCAGCCCCCGAATACGTAATCGTACATGACGGACCACCAAGCGATTCCGGAGCGCAAAACTATTATGTGAAATATAAAGACTACATCAAAAATGTCGCTTCCAGTGAAATATATGCCACCTGGCCGGAAGCAACTCTGCTGGCAAATATCCTGGCGATCCAGTCCATCACCTTAAACCGCGTTTACACGGAATGGTATCGGAACCGCGGATACGACTTTACCATTACCAGCTCTACCGCATACGACCAGAAATTTATGCCGGGCCGTAATATTTTTGAAAGTATCTCCCAGGCGGTAGATACGATATTTTCCAATTATATATCCAGACCGAATATTACGCAACCTCTTTTCACGCAGTACTGTGACGGAAAACGGGTATCCTGTCCACGCTGGATGCGCCAGTGGGAGTCCAAAACTCTGGGAGACCAGGGCTACTCTGCCATTGAGATCCTCCGCCGTTTCTATGGGGATTCCGTTTATATCAATTCCTCCGAGGAGATTTCCGGCATTCCGGCCTCCTGGCCCGGCTATGATCTGACCATCGGCTCCACCGGAGAAAAGGTGCGCCAGCTCCAAAATCAGCTTAACACGATCTCCAAGGGTTATCCACTGATCCCGAAGGTAGCCGCAGATGGCATATACGGGGAAAATACCGCAGAAGCGGTCCGGACCTTCCAGAAGGTATTTAACCTGCCGCAGACCGGTGTTGTAGATTATCCGACCTGGTACCGGATCAGCG
>CAKRHL010000114.1 GCA_934338765.1 uncultured Lachnospiraceae bacterium
GTCACATGCGGTCGAAACACTTCAAACCATGAAAAAGGATGGTCCCGTGTTATATTGCTGCCGGCCGCGTCTGGTGGATCAGAACCTGCAGCCTCTGGAGTCCGAGATCAAAAGGCCCCCTATGCGTCCGGATTTTCGCAATGCAATGATCGAAAATATCGTGACAGGTTGTACGGCTGTGTTTGATCAGACCCTTCGTGATATGGTAGTAAAAGAGCTGCCGGAGTTTACGGTGATGCACGACTGGTGGCTTTACTTGACCGCTTCCTGCTTTGGGAAGATATATTATGATGAGACACCATATATCTGTTATCGTCAGCACCAGGGAAATGTACTTGGCACCAAGACAAAAAAGATGGATGAATGGAAGATGCGGTTAAAGAGATTTCGGGGAAACCGTGGAAATATCAGCCGTCAGCTTGGAGAATTTATACGGATCTTTGGAGATACGGATCCCGGCAATGAGAAACTTAAGATGGCAGAAAAGTTTTTGGAAGCACGCAGATCTTTTTGGGCAAGAAAACATTTTCTCAAAGAGACAAAGGTTTACCGGCAGCGTAAAGAGGATGACAGAATTTTTCATATTATATTACTGCTTGGCAATTATTAATGAATGAGATCATACAGGAGGAAAGGTATCTGTTCATGAACATAATGACAAAAATCGGTGGTTTTTGCAGGGACTATGGGATATGGTATACCCTGAAAAAGGTTGCATACCGCAGTTATATCAAATATTATCTTGGAAAAAAGTACTGTCCTCTTACGATATCTGAGGAGGAACGAAAAAAACAATCCCAATGGATCCCGGATAAAGCGGTAAAGATCAGCATTGTAGTTCCGTTGTATAATACAAGAGAGGATTTTTTCCGACAGATGCTGGACTCGGTGACAGATCAGACATATAAGGACTGGGAGCTTTGTCTGGCAGATGCCAGTGATGATGAGGAGTGCAGCCGGAGGATCCGGCAGATCGCAGAGGAACTTTCCGTGGCAGATCCCAGGATCCGTTATCAGAGACTTAAGGAAAATCACGGGATTTCTGAGAATACAAACCGGGCCATTGAAATGAGTACGGGGGATTATATTGCGCTGCTGGATCATGATGATATTCTACATCCTTCAGCGTTGTTTGATGTGATGCAGGCGATCAATTATCATCAGGGAGAGTTTATTTATACGGATGAGCTTTCCTTTGATGGAACACCGGATCGTGTGCAAAATATCCATTTTAAACCCGATTTTTCACCGGAGAGCTTTCGCAGTAACAATTATATCTGTCATTTTTCTGTTTTTTCCAGATATTTATTGAAAAAAGTGGGTGGTTTTCAAAGAGAGTATGATGGCAGTCAGGATTATGATATGCTGTTGCGGCTTACGGATGAGGCAGACAACATTTATCATGTGCCAAAGGTAAGATATTACTGGAGGATCCATGCAGGGTCGGTGGCTTCTTCGACAGCGGCAAAGCCTTACACGGTCGAAGCGGGACGAAGGGCTTTGGAGGCTCATCTGATGAGAAAAGAGATACGGGGAAATGTACAAAGTGCGGAGGGTTATGGTCCCTTTTACCGGGTTTATTACGAAGTGCCGGAGGATACCAGGGTTCTTGTTATGGCGGAAACGGATGCAGTGGCAGGAGAATTAAAGCACAGTCTGAAGGGACTCCCGTACGGGATAGAGGTTTATGCTGTCAATCAGCCGCGGTTTGAGGTGGATGAAAAGAGATTCGATGTGATCGTATTGGTGAGAGATGGTTATCAGCCGGAGCAGCCAGGGGTAGAATGGATGACGGAGCTTTTGTCATGTCTGGTGCCGAAGGAGAATATGGTGGCAGCACCGGTGGTTTATGATAACCGGGGCAGAGTTTATCATGCGGGATATGGCTATAGTGAGTCCAGACCGGAGCAGATATTTAGTCTGTACCGGGGAGTGCCGCGAAAGGATCCGTCCTATATGTACCGGCTGGCTTTTCGTCAGAATGTTTCTCTGGTGGGAGGCGCAGTGCTGGCAGTCAGAGAAGATGTATACAGTGACTGGGTGGAAGAAAATCTGGAGGTTGGAACCCTGAAGTGGAACGGCTGGGGAGCCTTTTCGGATCAGACATGGTTTTCTCTCTGTTTAAAGGCCAAGAAAAGATGGGGAGACTGTATCTACACGCCCTATGTATCTTTTGTAAAGAAGACGGAAGCGGTCAAAAGCCGGCGGCAGAAAAAATTGTGAAGGCAGATGGAGCGCTGGAGGATGTTTTTTGCCATGTGGGACCGGATGTTCAAGAAGGCAGATCCCCATGGTAATCCGGGCATGGAAGTGTTTGGAAAATATTTTTTTGTGGGAAATGATCACAATACTTTACATTTTTGATTGAGTGAGTTATGATATTTATGCTTCCGTGGAAGGTAGCGGAATGGAGATTTATATGAAGTATGATTATCTGATAGTGGGAGCCGGTCTGTTTGGCGCAGTATTTGCCAGAGAGATGACGGATCGTGGCAGAAAATGCCTTGTGATAGACAAGAGAGATCACATTGCAGGGAATATTTATACGGAGGAGATCGATGGGATCCATGTACACCGTTATGGTGCCCACATCTTTCATACCTCCGATAAAAAAATATGGGAATATGTCAATCAGTTTACGGAGTTTAATCAGTATATTAATTCTCCGGTAGCTGTTTATGGGGATGAGTTATATAATCTTCCATTTAATATGAATACATTTAGCAAAATGTGGGGAATCCGGACGCCGGCACAGGCAAAGGAGATCATAGAATGCCAGATTAGGGAGGCAGGGATCGTAGAACCTGCCAATCTGGAGGAGCAGGCGATCAGCCTTGTGGGAACGGATGTGTATGAAAAGCTCATCAAAGGATATACACAGAAACAGTGGGGACGGAAATGTACGGAGCTGCCGGCATTTATCATAAAGCGGCTTCCACTGCGGTTTACGTACGACAACAATTATTTTAATGACCGTTATCAGGGGATTCCGGTAGACGGTTATACCAAGATGGTAGAACGGATGCTGGAGGGCATAGAGGTACGTCTGGAAACAGATTATTTCCGGGTGCGCCATGAGATTGAAGCGGATACAACGGTATATACAGGACCGATTGATGAATATTTTGACTATAGTCTGGGACATTTGCAGTATCGCTCACTTCGTTTTGAAATGGAGAAGATGGAGTGCGAGAATTATCAGGGGAATGCCGTGGTAAATTATACGGCAGCAGATGTACCGTATACCAGGATCATTGAGCATAAGCACTTTACCTTTGGAAAGCAGCCTGTGACAGTGATCACCAGAGAGTATTCATCGGAATGGAAACCGGGGGATGAACCATATTATCCGGTGAATGATTCCAGAAATACGGAGCTTTACCGTAAGTATCAGGAGCTTGCCGGGCAGGAGCAGGGCTTGATCTTTGGGGGAAGATTGGGGCAGTATCAGTATTTTGATATGGATAAGGTAATTGCTTCTGCTTTGTCATGTGTACAGTCACAAAATAAATAAAGGGGGATTTTGTGACAGAGGAGGAAGGATATCAGTATATATGGGGCGATAGCGGATATAGAAAGGCAGGGAATAATAATGAGATCCGTTATGAAGCGTATGATGGTAGTGTTAGTGATCGCAGCTGTTCTGACTGTTCAGATGCCGGGGAAAGCAGCAGCGGTGGGTAAACCGATCGAGATGACATTGAATTACAGTACTATTCTGGTTAAGCTGCATGGGAAGCAGACCTTAAAGGTTTCTTCCGTTGCACCAAGTGGAGCCGGCAAATCTGTGAAATATGAGATTGCGAATCGCAAGGTAGCATCCGTAACAAAAAGAGGAGTTATCAAAGGAAAGAAAATTGGAGTAACAACGATCCGTGTTACCTCCAAAAAGAATAAATCTCTTAGAAAGCTTGTAAAGGTGATCGTAGCGGATTATGTACCGACCAAGGTGAAATTGTCTGCAGCCTCGGTGAAAATGAAGATTGATCAGAAAAAGACATTGAAAGCGACAGTAACGCCGAAAAAGGTGCTTTCTGCCAATAAAAAAGGCACCTGGATCAGCTCTGATGCAGAGATCGTATCAATATCTTCCAAAGGTGTCATGGTGGCACATCGGGAAGGAACAGCTACGATAACATTTGTTACGTTCAATGGAAAGAAAGCAGCCTGCGCGGTGACTGTAGATGCGCAGGGAGGCATACCGGCACCGTCCGCACCACAACAGACACCGGCAGTACCGGCTTCAGGAGGAACGATCACCACAGCACCGGCTTCCGGATCCTCTGTTAGTGCAGGGATTGTGAGCGGAAGTGCAATGGAATTATAAAACACTTTTAGCACTCCTGTGACAGGAGTGCTAAAGTTGTCTTGACATTTTTTTAAAATCGTAATAAGATATCTACCAGAATGATTGTTAGCAGTCGAAAAGGGTGATTGCTAATCAACAACGAGGTAGATATTTTTTTGTAAAGAATATGTATAATAAAATGCAAGTTTAGGAGGTTGTTATTATGCAGATGGAAAAGGGTAGTTTATCGATCGAGTCAGAGAATATGTTCCCGATCATCAAGAAATGGCTGTATTCAGACCACGATATTTTCGTTCGTGAGCTGGTATCCAACGGCTGTGATGCCATCACGAAGTTAAAGAAACTGGAGGTCATGGGAGAGTATGATTTCCCGGAGGATTATAAGGCAAGCATTCAGGTTGAGGTCAGCCCGGAGCATAAGACATTATCCTTCACAGATACCGGTATCGGTATGACGGAGGCTGAGGTTAAGGAATATATTAACCAGGTGGCATTTTCAGGAGCAACAGATTTCCTGGAGAAATATAAGGACAAGACAAACGAGGATCAGATCATTGGTCACTTTGGTCTTGGTTTTTATTCTGCATTTATGGTAGCAGATAAGGTGACGATCGACACATTGTCATGGCAGAAGGATGCCACTCCGGTTCACTGGGAGTCAGAGGGCGGCATCAATTTCGAGATGTCCGACGGAGACAAGAAAGAGGTTGGTACAAAGATCACCCTGTATCTGTCAGAGGACAGTGTGGAGTTTGCCAATGAGTACCGTATTAAAGAGATCATTGAGAAGTATTGTTCCTTTATGCCGGTCAATATTTACCTGTCCAAGGAAGGTGCGGAGCAGGAATATGAAACGATCGATGCAGCAGATATCCGTGAGGATGATGTGGTCGTAGAGAAGTTTACGGAGGAAGCAAAGACAGAGGAGAAGGAGAATGAAAACGGTGAGAAAGAGACCGTAGAGATTTCTCCTGCCAAAGAGAAGGCAAAGATTAATAAGAGACCGGTATCCCTGAGTGATACCACACCTCTCTGGATGAAGCATCCGAATGAGTGTACTGATGAGGAGTATAAGAGCTTCTATCGCAAGGTATTTAATGATTACAAGGAGCCTCTTTTCTGGATCCATCTGAATATGGATTATCCGTTTAACTTAAAGGGTATCCTTTACTTCCCGAAGGTAAATACCCAGTATGACAATTTAGAGGGTGTTATTAAGCTGTATAACAATCAGGTATTTATCGCTGATAATATTAAGGAAGTCATTCCGGAGTTTCTGATGCTTCTCAAAGGTGTGATCGATTGTCCGGATCTGCCGTTGAATGTATCAAGAAGTGCGCTTCAGAATGATGGCTTTGTCAAGAAGATTTCCGATTATATTACCAAGAAGGTGGCTGACAAGCTGTCCGGTATGTATAAGGTAGATCGCGAGAATTATGAGAAGTACTGGGATGATATCAGTCCGTTTATCAAATTTGGCTGCCTGAAGGATCAGAAGTTCCAGGAAAAGATGAAAGATTTCATTATCTTTAAGAATCTGGATGACAAATACATCACTTTGCCGGAGTATGTAGAGAACATCAAGGGCAAAGAGGACACTGAGCAGCCGGAGGTTGTTGACGCAGAGGATGTTGCCAAGGAGGAAGCCGGCGAGGAGGCTTCCGGGAAGGAAGAAGAGCCGACTACCGTTTATTATGTCACAGACATCCAGCAGCAGAGTCAGTATATCAACCTCTTTAAAGAACAGGGAATGGATGCACTGATCCTGGCACATACTATTGATCAGCCGTTTATCACACAGCTGGAGCAGAGCGAGGAGGTCAAGGTACATTTCCAGAGGATTGACTCAGACATTTCCGATTCCATGAAGGAAGAGGGAGACGAGGAGACCTTAAAGAAGCAGACAGAGACACTCGGTGATGTATTTAAAAAGGCACTTGGCAAGGATCAGCTCGAGGTACAGGTTCAGAATCTCAAGAATGAGAATATCTCCTCTATGATCACTCTGTCAGAGGAAACACGTCGTATGCAGGATATGATGAAGATGTACAGCGCAGGCGGTATGGGAATGGATATGGGGATGTTTGGCGGCGGAGAGACATTGATCCTCAATGCCAACAATGCTTTAGTGAAGTATATCCTTGACAATACAGAGGGAGAGCATGTTGATATGTTCTGTAAGCAGCTTTATGACCTGGCGATGCTTGCCAATAAGCCGTTATCCGCAGAGGAGATGACACAGTTTGTTTCCAGAAGTAATGAGATCATGCTTTTGCTGACGCAGGAGTAATACTTTGGCAGTATTCTCTGATGCAGTAAGAAGAAAGGATCAGAAATAGAAAATAAAAACTAAAATATCAAAAAATAGCCGGTTTTGGAGACGGGTACAATACTGTCTCTCAGAACCGGTTTTTTGATGCGGTTACCGGAATAAGCAGGGGC
>CAKRHL010000115.1 GCA_934338765.1 uncultured Lachnospiraceae bacterium
GATCAAAACAGCAGTAAACAGGGAACATACCAAAATTGCCGCAATAAGTTTCTTCTTAATTGATTTCATCCTAAGACCTCCTACCTTTTTTCCTTCGCGTATAGTAGAAGTATATCACAAATTCGCTTCATTTTGGTAAAAGGTTTGTAAAATCTCTGCATTTTCCAAGACATAGTCTTCAAAAAGAGGCAGGGTAAAATACACATATCCTCTCATTTCTCCGGAAAGAATTCCTTTTTTGATCAATCGCTTCCGATATGGATTGAACTGATTCGTTTCCATCCCCAGATGCTCCCGGATATCTTTTATTTTTCCGCTGTCTGTTTCGGCAATACCCCTGGCAACAACACGGTCCTTCCGGGAAAGCTCTGACCATATTTTGTCATACACAAACTCACTTAAATACTGCTCATACTCCTCTAGCACCTCCCGGTAATTGCCGCGATTATTCCATGTCAGATAACCAAGCACCTGAAATGCAAAGGGATACCCTTTTGTCAGCTCTGCCATCTGAGCAGCCTGTTCCCGTTCTATCTGAAAGATATTCATATATTTTTTAATGATTGCCTGCTGATTTAACGGCTTCATCTGGATCTTTGGGGCACGATACAAAAAGGTCAGATTTTTTTCATTCTGCAGCTCATCAATATTTTCATATAGGCCTGTTGCCAATAAAAATATCGGAAGATCCTGCCTTACAAAAATCTGAAAGGAACCGGCAAAAACATGCATAAATTCGTTATTGGTCACTTCATCAATAGTTACCAGCAATTTCTTTCCGTTCTTTTTCATCTTCTCTAAAATGGCAATGATCGCTGTCTCCGCGTCAGTAATGGGCACTGCACCTTCTATGGAAACACCAAATCCCCAAAAGGAAAGATCAATTTTTGCGGATTTAATAATGCCTGCACAGACCGGATTGCTGTTTAACTTTGACAACATTCCCTGCAGCAGATCAACCGATGGATTCAGTTCAATTACGACCCATTCATCTCTGGTCCGCAGCTTCCGGGATATTTCTGTCATCATTACTGTCTTGCCGGAGCCACGTACACCCGTTATTAAAAACATCTGCTGATTTACCGGTTCTGCTGTAAATGTATCAATAATTTCATTGGTCTGTACCGGACGTTCCACCGGCTCCAATGGACTTTTTCCAAATGTCAGAGTAAATGGATTCTGCATATCGTTCGCCGTTCCTTTCTTTCTGTTTTACTGTCGTTTACTGTTTAGAATTCTTTTTACTGTTCTTTACTCTCTTTTACTGTTTTTATATTATTTTACTGTTCTTTACTGTTTTTGTCAATAAAGTGATTTCCATTTTAAGAATACTGAGAATACCCGATAATGCCCTTTCTCCCATTTGACATCCCCTGACCGCCGTGTTATGCTTGCAACAAAAGTCAAATACTGCACTCCGGAGGGCGGTTTCACTTCGCCCCTTTGTGACAAATGATCAGAAATGGAGATCTCTATGGAAAATGAAAATAAACAACAGACACCGCACAAACGCCGTGTCCGCTATAAAGGAAAATATCCAAAACGCTTTGAAGAGAAATATAAAGAATTAAATCCGGAAAAATATCAGGATACGATCCAGCATGTGATCCGTAAGGGAAATACTCCTGCGGGAATGCACATTTCTATTATGGTGCCGGAAATTCTTGATTTTCTGCAGATACAGCCTGGTCAGACCGGCTTTGATGCGACACTGGGATATGGCGGCCATACCAGAGCCATGCTTACAAAACTCAATGGCCATGGACATATATATGCAACAGACGTGGACCCGGAAGAGTCTGCCAAAACCAGAAAGCGGCTGGCAGATCTGGGCTTTGGCGATGACATCCTGACCATCAGGCTGCAAAACTTCTGCACCATTGATGAAATTGCCCGTGAAGCCGGGGGCTTTGATTTCCTGCTGGCGGATCTTGGAGTATCTTCCATGCAGATCGATAATCCGAAACGTGGCTTTTCCTTCAAGATTGACGGACCGTTAGATCTGAGACTAAATCAGGAAAAGGGGATCAGCGCGGCTCAGAGACTGGAAACCATCAGCCGGGATGAGCTGGCAGGCATGTTTTATGAAAACTCCGATGAACCCTACAGTGATGAGATCGCCAAAGCCATCACAGACTATATCCGCCGTGGCAATCATGTGGACACCACCACAAAGCTTCACCGTATCATCGAGGATACTTTATCTTTCCTTCCGGAAAAGGACCGAAAGGATACCGTCAAAAAGACATGCCAGCGTGTTTTTCAGGCACTCCGGATTGATGTCAACAATGAATTCGAGGTGCTCTATGAATTTATGGAAAAGCTGCCGGACGCCTTAAAGTCCGGCGGCAGAGCTGCCATCCTGACCTTCCACTCCGGAGAGGACAAACTGGTAAAAAAAGCGCTCAAGGCCGGTTATAAGGCAGGTATCTACAGTGAATACTCCAAGGATGTAGTACGCCCTTCTGCGCAGGAATGTGCACAGAACCCACGGGCACGCTCCACCAAAATGCGCTGGGCGGTTAAGGCCTAGCTGTTCACCGTTCTTTTAAAAATATTGATCTCTGGAAACAGAGAAATGTCACCGCAAAATAAACCAAATAGATTCCCATAAACAGCAGGGTTCCCTCTACAAAATAGGTAGACACACGGCTTGACACGCCTGTCCCACGGACAAAATTTCCACTGATACACAAAACCATTTTTCCACTGATCACCAATGCCAGTAGTGCCGGGCACAAATAGTAACCTGCCATCTGCCGCAGCAGGAGTGATCTGACCTGTTTTTGGGACAGACCGATTTTTTCCAACACATCATACCGGAATTTATATTTCGACGAATCGCTAAGCTGCTGCACGGACAATACGGTTAATGCCACACAGACAAAGACAAGACCCATATAAAACAACGGAACGATCATGGACGCAAGAAGCATCTTTAACTCCGGTATCAGATTATCCCGTACCAGATTGGTAGCAGTATAAACCAGTACCGTATCGGAACCGCTGCAGCTATTTCCGGATAAGGATGATACGGTATGTCCGGAAAAATCACGGTCATCGGGATCTGCCAGGGCATCCAGCTTCTGCTCCAGCCTTTGTGGCGTCTCTCCCTTCAGATCCACCGCAAGCTCAGAATAATACGGCTTCATTCTCTGAAGCACCTTGTCTCCCACCACGACGATATAATCTCCTCCGTTATGACCATCCTGCGAGAAAGGCTCTGCCTGAACTCCCGCAAAGGTCAGCTCTGTTTTTTCATCTGCCGCTGTTAAATGAAGATCTTTTCCTATAGAAGCAACGTCCTTTTGTAAGCGTTTCTTGGTCTGTACGATATATTGGTCAGGTTCAAAATGTACCGGCTCATATCCCAGCATTTTCCTTAGACGGTTATAATCAGTCTGCCCCATATAAGTATCATACCGGCAATAGGTTCCATCATTTTCTAACATTTTTGTAACCCGTTTCCGGTCAGGTTTCCCATTTTTATTCTGATACATGGTGCCATACTGCTCCAGATGCGTCAG
This sequence comes from uncultured Lachnospiraceae bacterium, assembly GCA_934338765.1. Lineage (GTDB taxonomy): Bacteria > Bacillota > Clostridia > Lachnospirales > Lachnospiraceae > Jutongia. The sequence goes on from CAKRHL010000115.1 coordinate 3,528, forward strand.
CATCCAGGTATTTACCTGATCCTTCTGATCCGTATATATACGATACCGGAGCATTTCTTTTACATCCGCTTCCTGCTGCAGCACTTCCTTTTCATCCTGAAAATCATCCTGAACCTGATCACTGTAGATCAGCACATCAAAGGGAAACTTCGCCTTTAATGCCGTATTTTCAAAATCACAGAACATAAATGCCACACTCGCCCCCAAAAGTGCCAGAGTAAATAACGAAGTCAGGGTTCCAAGGGTAAACTGCATGGTCCTGATCTTTGATGCAAACTGGCGCAGCAAAAATAATCGCTGTCCCTGATAAATTTCCTTTCCCTTCCTTCTCACATAGCAGATGATCCAGGCGGACACTCCTGTATAAAACAGATAGATTGTCAGAACCAGACCGATCAGAAACAATATGATCTCCCCCGTCGAATTCAAATGAGTAAACATCCCCCAGAACAGGATCAGAAATATCACTGCCAGAGGAAGTAAGATCCTCTTCCATTCTTCATGCTTTTCCACGATCTCCTCATTTTTCCGGTCCTGTTTCATCAGCTCATTAATGTTCATTTTGCGGAAAGAAAAACCGCATCGGAAAAATGCCAGCAGATAACAGCCCGCATAACATCCAAAGGTCATAAGCCAGGTACGATAGTCCCACGAAAGACGGAAGGAATAGGGAATCCGTACCATAGAATCAATCACAGAGCGTAAGATCTGCTGAAAAAACACCCCCAGGACAGAACCCACAAAAAATGCGATACCTCCCAGCATCAGATTCTCCCGGATATAAACACGGGCAACCTGTCCTTTTTTCATTCCCAACAGCAGATAAATTCCAAACTCCCTGCTGCGTCTTTCCATCATAAAATGAATAATATAGTAAATCAACCACGCCGTAATGATCACAACAAAGCCTGTAGCAAGCCCCACCATAATCATCATCATCTGATTCATCTGGTCAAACCTTCCCAGCTCCTTATCCCAGAATAAGCTGTCAAATGCATACAGAAGCGCTGCCACAACCGCCAGCGTGATCATATAGATCTGATAATCTCCGGCAAAACGCTTCATATTACGATAAGCCAGTCTTCGTATCATGAGACGATTCACCTCCCATCAACGACAATACATCCAGAATCTCCTGAAGAAATGCTCTGCGATCCCTTTCTCCGCGGATCAGCTCATGAAAAATCTTCCCATCCCGCAAGAAAAGTATCCTGCTGCAATAGCTTGCAGAAAATGCATCGTGAGTTACCATCAGTATCGTTGCCTTCTGCATTTCATTTAAACGGCAAAAGGTCTCTAAAAGTACCTGGGAAGCATGGGAATCCAACGCTCCGGTAGGCTCATCGGCAAGAAGAAGAGATGGGTCATTTGCCATGGCTCTGGCACAGGCACATCTCTGCTTCTGACCGCCGGATACCTGATACGGAAATTGATCCTTTACATCCTCAATCTCCAGAAGCTTCATCATATCCTGACAGATTTTTTGAATCTCTTTTCTCCGTTTTCCCTGCACCGTCAAAGCAAGGATAATATTTTCCTCCAATGTCAGTGTATCCAATAAATTGTACTCCTGAAAAACAAAGCCGAGGTTTTCCTTGCGGAATTCCGACAACTGATCTGCAGACATTTCTGTAATGTCCAGATCATCATAGTAAATATGCCCCGATGTCACATGATCGATCGCTGCCATCATATTTAATAATGTGGTCTTTCCGGAACCGGACGCTCCCATAATGCCCACAAATTCTCCCTTTTCCACCTGAAAGCTTACACGGTCCACAGCCTTTGTAATATTCTGGCCATTGCCGTAGTATTTCTCCACATCACATACTCTGATACAATCCTTCAAATGACTCACCATCCTTTTCCTGTTGATTTTTTATATAACTCAAGCTTCGCACATGTAATATTTTCGCTTTGCCCATAATATTTCTTATGTCTGGAGTGTAAATATGATTTTTGCCTTAGATTATTTGAACAACCGTGAGCTAATGACACCCAAATTGTTTTGTCAGACATCCTGATGCAAAAATCTATATCTTTTTCAAACATAAGAAATATTATGGGCGCAACCTAATAATCGGTGTGCGAAGTTTGAGTTATATAACGATAAACAAAATACATTCCCGTAAGGAGATATCCTCCGGCTAATATCCATTGTAATATATCATCATATTTCCAGACAGAGTAGTCCCACCCAAGGATTTCATTCATTAGGAAGTTGGAAAAATCACATAATCCATGTACCAGAATCGGAAATACCAAGTGGTTTGTCTGCAAATAAAGTGCTGATAAAAACACTCCCATACACACTGCGGATATTACCTGTTTTGTGGTACTCAAAAAATCCTGTCCTGCCAGCAGATTCATATAATGACAAAGGCCAAAGCAAAGGGAAGATATCAACACCGCAAAATAAATTCCTTTTCTCTTGTCTTTCCAAGCGGATAAAAATCCATTTAAGATGATTCCCCTCCAGACAAATTCCTCCATCAGTCCAATGCTTAAACTCGCGATACAGCAGATCACAAAAAATTGGATTCCTTTCCCGGAGAATAGAGAAAATACTCTTTTTCCATAAAAAATTGCCACCAGATCATCGCCGATCTGAATCAGGGGGAAAATAAGTATTGCAAATGCTGACAGCAAAGAAACACTACTTTTTCCGTCCCTCACAAAATCCACTTTTTTGTGAAATAATACATACATTATAAGAAATACCGAAATTTCCTGTAACAGCATAACAACGTATGTATTATTTAAAGATTCCGTCCAATTTCCTGTCATTTTTCCAACAACAAAAGATACAAAAAATCCAATTCCTTCCCATATTGCATAAACCAGAACAGTATACCCCACCGGAATAAGAAAATCACTGATCCAACTATTTTTTCTTTCCATGTTTTATCAACCTGCCTTTCCAATTGTATCTCTTTTCTTTTCAGAAGTATACTTCATCCCCGCCGGTGTTCATATAAAAAAAGCTTAAAGAAATCTTACGATTTCGAAAGATTTCTCTAAGACCTTAACGTACCTCTGAAATATAATTATTTTGTGGAAATTGTAAAATGATTCTGGTATAGCTGCCCGCTTTTGACTGTGCATATATTTCCAGCCCAAGCTGGTCACAAAGCTTTTTACACAGATACAGACCAATGCCCGTGGATTTCTTTTGGTTTCTCCCATTTTCCCCGGTAAATCC
>CAKRHL010000116.1 GCA_934338765.1 uncultured Lachnospiraceae bacterium
ATCAACGGGAGTATGAACGGGCTGAAGATAAAATAAATGAACTTGCGGACATAACGAGTGAAAACCATGGGGATGTGATTATGGCAAGAATGGAGTTAAAGAGGAGGATGCCTGTATTATATATATTGAAAAGGGAGAAGAACCCCAATTTTTGTCAGAATTTAAACGGAAAAATCCGGGAAAAACATATGATTCACAAGAGTTTCATCCATATCTTCGTGAACTGACGGAAGTGCTTATGAAAGAACAACGGGGAATTTGTGCATATTGTTGTGGCAGAATTAAACCCGGAAAAGTTCATAACGAGCATATAGAGCCAAGACATCCTGGAAAATACGAGAGTAAACGTTCCTTAGATTATACAAATCTAGTGGCAAGCTGTAATACAGCAGGAACTTGTGGAAAGAAGAAGGATAATGATTATGATGAAACTCAGTTTGTGTCGCCGTTGAATCCGAAATGTGAAGATAAGTTTACATATTATCCCAATGGAACGATAGAGGGAGATGAGTATACGATTGGATTGTTAAATTTGAATGACTACGAGTTGCGAAACGCAAGAGAATCAATCTTTAAAGGACTACAGGGACTGGATCGTGATGCCATTGAGATGTATTATATTAATAGTGAACAAGAAGAATATCCTGCTTATTTTAATGTGATTAAGTGGTATTTGAAGACATTGTAAATTGTGCAGACCGTCTGCACAAATTCATGTAGAAGGTGAAAAGATGTATGCCTCTTACAAAGGTCCTAGGCAAAAAGTGTGATATTACGGTGCAGAAAGAGGGAAATGGACCGGCAATTCAGGAATCCGTGAAGGTGGATGGTGGACAATACGGTGATTTGTTTGACTATGCGAAAAGTACGGACGGAAAAGGACTTGTGGTAACCGGATTTCATGGAGCAAAGAAGGATGGGGTTAAATTAAATAAACTAAAAAATACTCTTTGACATCCCTACTCATACGATATATAATAAAGAGAATGCGTTGATACAATAGGAACGATGAATTATCATGGCGAATAGGAGGATGCAGCGTGGCAAAGTATACCAGAGATGACATATTAGACATGATTGAAGAGGAGGACATCGAGTTTATCCGTCTTCAATTTACAGACATCGCAGGAAATCTGAAGAATATGGCAACCACTGTTGACCAGATTGACAAGATCCTGGATGGCAGATGCCAGTTTGATTGCGCAGCGATCGATGGTTTTGATGGCGATATGGAGGAATTATTCTTAATTCCCGACTTAGATACGTTTGTTATTTTTCCATGGCGTCCACAGCATGGAAAGGTAGCCCGTTTTATCTGTGACATTGTGAAACCCGATGGAACGCCTTTTGACGGTGACAGCCGTTATATTTTAAAAAGAATAATTGCTGAGGCAAAGGACATGGGATACGATTTTGACGTTGCCCTTAAGAATGAGTTTTTCTTATTTGACCTTGGCGAAAACGGAGAGCCGACCCAAAATTCCAGCGAGAAGGGCGGCTATTTTGATGTTGGGCCGGCAGATTGCGGAGAAAATGCCAGACGTGATATGGTACTTTATCTGGCAGATATGGGGATTTCTACGGAGTCTTCCTATCATTCTGATGAGGCGGCACAGCATGTATTGGATATGACTTATACCAATGCACTGACAATGGCAGACAATATTATGACCTCTCGGCTGGTGATCCGGACTGTGGCAAAACGTCATGGTCTTCATGCGACCTTTATGCCGAAGCCTAAGAAGGATTCCAAGGGATCCGGAGCACATTATACATTTTCTTTATCAAAAAATGGTAAAAATATCTTTACCGATGCTGATGATCCGGCAGGCGTAAGCAAGGAGGGATATGCATTTATGGCAGGTATTCTGGAGCATATTGCAGATATGTCTCTGGTGACCAATCCTCTGGTGAATTCTTACAAGCGTCTGGTGCCGGGATTTCTGGCACCACTGAGGGTGAGCTGGTCTGTGCACAATTCCAGCCCGCTGATCCGTCTGACCTCGGTTGGCGGAGACGGTGGCAGGATCATTCTCCGGAGTCCGGATGGCGCAGCCAATCCATATCTGGTACTCGCAGCCTGTCTGGCAGCAGGTCTGGATGGTATCAAGAGAAACCTGCAGCCGCCGGTATGTATGGATAAAATGTCGAAGGAGGAGCTTGCAGGGAGAGAGAAACTTCCACGGACACTTTATGAAGCCGTGAAACGTTTTGAAAATGCTGCATTTCTGCAGGATGTGCTGGGAACACATGTATCGAATTATTTAATCTTAACAAAGGATGCCGAGTGGGAAGAATACTGCAGGCAGGTCACGAAATGGGAAACGGATCGTTATCTTGGAACAGTATAGGAGCACCGCTGATCAATAACCGATACACAGGAGGTTTTTATGGCAGATATTATTGTTGCATTTCCGAAACTGGATGATGCAAAAAATCTTAAAAAACTTCTGCTTCGAAACGGGTATGATGTCAGTCTGGTATGTGACAACGGAGCACAGATCGTTAGTGCTGTCAATGAGTTGGACGGCGGTGTTGTGATATGCGGATACAGGTTCCGGGATATGCATTTTTCGGAGATTCTCGATTACATGCCCAAAGGCTTCCAGATGCTTTTGATGGCATCTCCGGCCAAACTGGAGGACAGTGATATCAGTGAGGTTGTGTCACTGCCCATGCCACTCAAGGTTCAGGATCTGCTGAATACTCTGGAAATGATGATGGTGCAGTACCGGCGTTGGAAGAAAAAGCAGAAGAATAAGCCGAAAGTACGGTCAGAAGGTGAGAAAAGAACAATACTCAAAGCGAAGGAGCTGTTGATGGAGAGAAATCAGATGACAGAAGAGGAAGCACACCGATACATACAAAAAATAAGCATGGACAGTGCAACAAATTTAGTTGAGACTGCTGAAATGATACTAGAACTAAATGGAAAGGAATGGGAAATTTAGATGAAAGCGTTTCTTATTTTAGAGGATGGAACAGTATTTGAGGGCAAAAGCGTTGGGGCGCAGAAGGATGTGATCAGTGAGATTGTATTTAATACATCTATGACAGGATATCTGGAGGTTCTGACAGATCCAAGCTATGCGGGACAGGCAGTTACCATGACATATCCGCTGATCGGCAATTACGGTGTTACTTATGCCGATATGGAGTCGCGGAAGGGATGGCCGGACGGTTTTATCACCAGAGAAATTTCCCGTATGCCAAGCAATTTCCGATGTGAGGATACGTTGCAGAAGTTTCTGGAGGATCAGGATATTCCGGGCATCTACGGTATTGATACCAGAGCACTTACCAAGATCCTCCGGGAAAAGGGTACCATGAACGGAATGATCACCACCAACGAGAATTATAATCTGGACGAGATTCTTCCGAAGTTAAAGGAATATACCGTGACCGGTGTGGTACAGAAGGTGTCACGAAACCAGAAGGAGTCCTTCAAGCCGGGTGATCTCGGTTCGAAAAAAGCAGAGACAAGCTTTAAAGTGGCTGTGATCGATGTGGGAACCAAAAATAATATTATCCGATGTCTGTTAAACAGAGGCTGCGAGGTAGATGTATATCCTTGTGATTTCAAGGCAGAGGACGTGATCGCAGCAAAGCCGGACGGCATTATGATCACAAATGGACCGGGAGATCCGGCTGAGTGTGTGGAGATCATTGAGGAGATCCGCAAGTTGTCAGAATCAGGCATTCCAATCTTTGCAATTTGTCTTGGTCATCAGCTGATGGCGTTGGCTCACGGCTTTAAGACATACAAGATGAAATATGGTCATCGTGGAGCAAACCATCCGGTGATGGATCTTCATACCAGGAGAGTTTATATTTCTTCCCAGAACCACGGATACGTGGTGGACGGTGATAGCCTGGACGACACAAAGGCAAAGCCATGGTTTATCAATGTGAATGACAAGACCATTGAGGGTCTGGAATATATTGGAAAGCCAGTGAAGACCGTGCAGTTCCATCCGGAGGCCAATGCAGGTCCAAAGGATTCAGAGGTACTGTTTGAGGAGTTTATCAAAATGATGGGAGGTAATCAGTAATGCCAAAATTAGAGGGAATTAAACGTGTATTGGTAATTGGTTCCGGTCCGATCGTCATCGGACAGGCAGCAGAGTTTGACTATGCGGGAACACAGGCATGCCGTTCTCTGAAGGAAGAGGGAATGGAGGTTATCCTTGTTAATTCCAATCCTGCAACGATCATGACGGACAAAGATATTGCGGATAAGGTATATATTGAGCCATTGACGGTTGGAGTACTCCAGCATATCATTGAGGTAGAAAAACCGGACAGTCTTCTTCCAAACATGGGTGGACAGGCCGGTCTGAACCTTGGTATGGAGCTTGCGGAGTCCGGATTTTTGGACAGTCATAATGTAAAGCTTCTTGGAACAACAGCAGAAACGATCCGTAATGCGGAGGGACGTCAGGAGTTTAAGGATCTGATGGAGCGGATCGGAGAGCCATGTGCTCCTTCTGAGCTGGTAGAGAATATTGAAGACGGTGTGGCTTTTGCAGAAAAGATCGGTTATCCGGTGGTTCTGCGTCCGGCCTATACCCTTGGTGGTTCCGGCGGTGGAATTGCCCATGATCAGGAAGAGCTGGAGGAGATACTTTCCAATGGTCTTCGTCTTTCCCGTGTGGGTCAGGTTCTTGTGGAGAGGTGTATTGCCGGATGGAAAGAGATTGAGTATGAGGTAATGCGTGACAGCAACGGAAACTGCATTACCGTATGTAATATGGAAAACCTGGATCCGGTTGGTGTTCATACCGGTGACAGTATTGTTGTGGCACCATCCCAGACTTTGTCCGATAAGGAGTACCAGATGCTTCGTTCTTCTGCACTCAAGATCATCAGCGAGCTGGGAGTGACCGGTGGATGTAACGTACAGTTTGCACTTCATCCGACATCCTTTGAATACTGTGTGATCGAGGTAAACCCTCGTGTCAGCCGTTCTTCTGCACTGGCTTCCAAGGCAACCGGATATCCGATTGCCAAGGTGGCAGCAAAGATCGCGCTGGGATATACTCTGGATGAGATTCCAAATGCCGTTACCGGCAAGACCTATGCAAGCTTTGAGCCGGCACTGGATTACTGTGTTGTCAAGATTCCAAGACTTCCGTTTGATAAATTTATCAATGCAAAGCGTACTCTGACCACACAGATGAAGGCAACCGGTGAGGTTATGAGTATCTGTACCAATTTTGAGGGCGGTCTGATGAAAGCCATCCGTTCTCTGGCACAGCATGTCGATTGTCTGGAGACCGGCGACTACGATGGAATGTCTGACGAGGACGTACTGGATAAGCTGGATATCGTTGATGACCGTCGTATCTATCTGATTGCAGAGATTCTTCGCCGTGGTATTGCATCCTATGATAAGATCCACGAGATCACTAAGATTGATGAGTGGTTTATAGACAAGATCGCTATTCTGGTGGAGATGGAAAAGAAGCTCAAGGGCTGCAATGGCAACATTGACAAAGAGCTTATGAAGGAAGCGAAGAGAATGGAATTCCCGGACAACGTGATCGCACGCTGGACCGGCAAGACGGAGGAAGAGGTAAAGCAGCTTCGTTATGAGTATGGAATTACCGCTGCTTTCAAAATGGTAGATACCTGTGCCGCAGAGTTTGCGTCAGAGACACCTTATTATTATGGATGTTTTGATGGAACCAATGAGGTGGAAGAGACAAGTGACCGCAAAAAGATCATGGTACTGGGTTCCGGTCCGATCCGTATTGGACAGGGTATCGAGTTTGACTACTGCTCGGTGCACAGTGTATGGGCACTGAAGCAGGAGGGCTATGAGACGATTATTGTAAATAACAACCCGGAGACGGTAAGTACAGACTTTGATATTGCCGATAAGCTGTATTTTGAACCGTTGACACCGGAGGATGTTGAGAATATTGTCCGTCTGGAGAAGCCGGACGGAGCTGTGGTACAGTTTGGTGGACAGACAGCCATCAACCTGACAGAATCCCTGATCAAGATGGGCGTGAAGATTCTTGGTACAAGTGCTGAGAACGTTGATGCTGCCGAGGATCGTGAGCTGTTTGACGAGATCCTGGAGGAGTGTTGTATCCCGAGAGCAAAGGGTGATACCGTATTTACTACGGAGGAAGCATTAAAGGTTGCCAACGAGCTTGGTTATCCGGTACTGATCCGTCCTTCCTATGTGCTGGGTGGACAGGGCATGCAGATCGCTGTCCGTGATCAGGATATAGTAGAGTTTATGGCGGTCATTAACCGTTATCATCAGGAGCATCCGATCCTGATCGATAAGTATCTCATGGGTAAGGAGATTGAGGTGGATGCCGTATGTGACGGCGAGGATATTCTGATCCCGGGTATTATGGAGCATATTGAGAGAGCCGGTATCCATTCCGGTGACAGTATTTCCGTATATCCGGCACAGACAATCTCCGATAAGATCAAGCGTGTTCTGGTGGATTATACCGGCAAGCTGGCACGTTCCCTTCACGTCATTGGTCTGATCAATATTCAGTTTATCGTATATCAGGATGAGGTTTATGTGATCGAGGTAAATCCTCGTTCCAGCCGTACCGTACCATATATCAGTAAAGTAACAGGTATCCCGATCGTTGATCTGGCTTCCCGTGTGATCCTGGGAGCCAAGATCCGTGACCTTGGCTTTGAGCCGGGTCTTGCACCGGATGCAGGCTATCTGGCCA
>CAKRHL010000117.1 GCA_934338765.1 uncultured Lachnospiraceae bacterium
ACATGGAGGAAAAGACATGCAGAATATCATGAGTGTAAGGGAATCTCTGGAGCAGGGTTCACTGGATCAGAGGATCAAGGAGATCTATGTGGATGAGCAGAGAGTTCCTTATAATAGAGAGCGGTATGTCCGGGCGATTGACCGGTTTACCGAGTTATTCCCTTCCGAAAAGGAAATTGAGATATACAGTGCGCCGGGGCGCAGTGAGGTATGTGGCAATCATACGGACCATCAGAATGGCATGGTGCTTGCGACTTCGATCAATCTGGATGCCATTGCGATCGTGGCAAAGGCAGAGGAGCCGGTGATCCGTCTGGTATCCGGAGATTTCCCGATGGAGGAGGTTGATGTAGCGGATCTTTCTATGAAGGAAGAGGAGCAAAGCACCACCACAGCATTGATACGTGGAGTTGCAGCGGGGATGAAGGAGCGTGGCCACAAGGTCGGCGGCTTTACGGCATATGTTACCAGTGATGTGCTGATGGGAGCCGGGATGTCTTCTTCCGCAGCATTTGAGAGCCTGATCGGCACGATCCTTTCCGGGCTCTACAATGATATGAAAGTTTCCAGCATCGAGATTGCCCAGATCGGCCAGTACGCAGAGAATATATATTTTGGCAAGCCATGTGGTCTGATGGACCAGATGGCTTGTAGTGTTGGCGGTATGATCTTTATTGACTTTAAGGAGAAGGAGCATCCGGAGGTTAGGCAGGTACACACTGATTTTGAAAAGGCAGGCTTAAGCCTTTGTATTGTGGATACCAAAGGATCTCATGCCGATCTGACACCGGACTATGCCGCAGTGCCGGCAGAGATGAATCAGGTGGCACAGGCTCTGGGCAGGGAGCATTTAAGAGAAGTGCCGAGGGAGACATTTTTTAAAGAGCTTCCCAAGCTTTGGGAAGAGACTTCCGGCAGAGCGGTACTTCGTGCCATTCATTTCTATGAGGAAGAAGAGCGGGTTCTACGGGGAGTGAAATCACTGGAGGAGTCTGATTATCCGGGATTTTTAGGTGTGATCAAGGCAAGCGGAGATTCCTCTGCAAAATACCTGCAGAACATTTACAGTCCAAGGGATGTGGATTCCCAGAATGTAACCGTTGCTCTGGCAGTCAGTGAGAGTATTCTGGGGAAGAACGGTGTGTGCCGTGTCCATGGCGGCGGTTTTGCCGGCACGATCCAGGCATTTGTAAAAAATGAAGCAGTGGCTGCTTACAAGGAGCAGATCGAAGCAATCTACGGGGACGACAGCTGTCACGTATTAAAGGTGCGTTTGCAGGGTGGCATACGAGTTTTATGATGAACCCTTCAGATAGACATAAAAGCAAGGACGAAAGGGAGGTTCGCTATGAAGATTTTAGTTACAGGTGGAGCAGGATACATAGGAAGTCATACCTGCGTGGAGCTTTTAAATGAAGGTTACGAGGTAGTTATCGTAGATAACCTGTACAATGCCAGTGAGAAGGCGGTACAGAGAGTGCAGGAGATTACCGGGAAGGAGCTGACCTTCTATAACAGCGATATCAGAGACTATAATGCGATGAGCAGCATTTTTTCAAAGGAAAAGCCCGATGCCGTGATCCATTTTGCGGGGCTTAAGGCAGTGGGAGAGTCTGTCTCCAAGCCATTGGAGTACTATGAAAATAATATCGGCGGCACCCTGAATCTGTGCAAGGCGATGCGGGAAAACGGCTGCAAAAACATTATCTTTTCCTCTTCTGCAACGGTTTATGGAGACCCTGCATTTATCCCGATCACAGAGGAATGTCCAAAGGGCGTATGTACCAATCCTTACGGCTGGACAAAGCATATGCTGGAGCAGATCCTGACGGACTTCCATACAGCAGACGATGAGTGGAACGTGATCCTTCTTCGTTATTTCAATCCGATCGGAGCCCACAAAAGCGGTCTGATCGGCGAGGATCCGAAGGGGATCCCAAACAACCTGCTCCCTTATGTGGCACAGGTGGCGATCGGTAAGCTGGAGTGTGTCGGTGTCTTCGGGAATGACTATGATACACCGGATGGAACCGGAGTACGTGATTATATTCATGTAGTAGATCTGGCAAAGGGACACGTTAAGGCGATCAACAAGCTGATGGAGCATCCGGGAGTTAAGATCTACAACCTGGGAACCGGAAAGGGATACAGTGTTCTTGATGTGATCAAGGCATTCGGAAAAGCCTGCGGCAAGGAGATTCCATATCAGATCAAGGCGAGACGTCCCGGTGATATTGCGACATGCTACTCCGATGCATCCTTAGCCAAAAAGGAGCTGGGCTGGGAGGCACAGTATGGGATTGAGGAAATGTGTGCAGATTCCTGGAGATGGCAGACCATGAATCCGGACGGATACAATACAGAGAATCAATAAAATGCAGAAAGAACAAAAAATTACGATCATTTCCCATCGTCGCAGGGTGACAATTTCGGTTCGGGATATCCTATACGTTCATATGCGCCGGAAGTATGCAGATATACATATGAACAGCGGTGAGGTTCTGGAAACGAGAATGACCTATAGGGAGCTTTCGGAACTGCTCGGGACTGCTTTTATCGAGGTGCGCCGGGGGTGTCTAGTATCTGCGATCGCGGTATACAGTATTACCGATACCATCAATCTGAATAACGGGGAAATACTGGATTATACCCAAAGCCGCAAAAATGAGATTGATGAAAAGCTGTATCGTCAGAGAAAAAGGGTCATACGGGGATTTTCAACGATAGGGACGCCTGTTTCCACCGCCGAATATTGTGAATATTATAAAGGGTTTGAGCATATGCCCTTTGCCTTTGCGGATATTGAGATGATATTTGAGGACGATTTCCGGGCGATCGACTGGGTATTCCGGTATGGAAACCCTGCATTGGCGAGACTGGAAGGAATGCCCTTGGAAAAGATGATCGGTCACAGCTTTCGAAGTATCTTTCCGGATATGGATGAAAAGTGGCTTCGGGGATACGAGCGGACGATTTTGTATGGAGAAACGCTGTCCATGAATGAGTACAGTCCGGAGATCGATGCGGATCTGCTGATCGTATGTTTTCCGACTTTTGAGGGGCATTGTGGCTGCATCCTGCTGAATCAGGATGATGTTTTGCATATCCGGAGTGAATGTGAACCGGATGGAGTCGTAAAAATGCTTTTTGGAAGATCATAATAGAAACCAAACCGCCGTCAGGCTGTGGAGGGTATCCGTAGTCTGGCGGCTTTTTTATGTATTGGGAAAGTGCCGGCTTAACTTTATATTCGACCGGTAGGAGAATCTGAAAATCGGTTTTGTACCGCTTTATGTGATGATTGGAAGGATTTGTACCGGTTTGAAGCAAAATTTATACCGTTTTACAGGCGAAAAAGCTCTTTTTGTGTTGTATTTATCAGACGCTGCATAGTATAATCAAAGCAGGCCTGATGAATGAATGCACAAATGGAGGTATTGTATGAAAGTGAGAGGAAAATGGAAGAAAACGCTGGCTCTGTTGGTCAGCCTGGCGATGTTGTTAGGAATGATGCCGGATCTGACGTTGACAGCGGTTAAAGCTGCGGCAGAGGAAAACGCGGCAGAGTTGACGCAAACGGTAACATTTGAAGGAATTGATGGAACAGGTGGATGTAGTTACGGGGAAGGATATGAAAGTCTTTTCGATGGAAAATATACAGAATCAGATGGCACAAAATGGTGCTGTGACTTTTCTGATTCTGCGTATGTGATCATTAAAGCATCTGTACCGGTGTGGATCGGCGGTTATACCTTTGTCACAGGAAATGATAACAAAAAAGAAAATGGAAGAAATCCAAAGACCTGGAAGCTGTATGGATGTGAGGCGTATAGCTCCACAGATGAGGATAATTCCTGGACAGAGCTTGCTTCTGTGACCGGGGATACTACGATGCAGGATAAAAACTATACTTCGTATCCGTTTTCAGTAGATGGTAATGAAACGAAATATCAATATTATAAGTTTGAATTTACTGCAAACCAGGGTGCAGATGTTATGCAGCTGAGTGAGATCCTGTTTGATTATAACGTATGTGACCATGAATGGGTGAATGGTGAAACGCAGGCAGCTACCTGCACAAAGGATGGCTTTCAGAAGAAATCCTGCAAAAATTGTAAGCGAGAAATCACCACAATCATACCGGCTGCTCATCGGTGGGGAGCGATCGGACAGACGAAAGAGGCAACATGTACGGAAGGGGAGCTTCAGGAAGAGAAGTGTCTTGCTTGTGAGGAAACACGATGGGTGTCTAAGTCCGGTGGAGCACCGGCTCTGGGGCATGATTGGGAGGAGACAGGCACAGAAGCAGAAGCACATACCTGTACCGAAAATGGAAAAATTATAAGGACCTGTACCAGGTGTCATGCTGTCGACAAGAAGGATGATCCGGATGATCCGGCAACGGGACATGACTTTGGGACAGATGGAAAATGTACGCAGTGTGATGCAGCGAAAAGTGATTATTTAACCCCAACCACACCAAAAGGAGAAGGTACAAAAGAGAGTCCTTATGAAATAGAAAGTGTAGGAAATCTTTATTGGTATGTAGCTAGGTGTCAAAAATGGCCGGATGTTATTTGCGCAAAGCTTACGAAGGACATTACGGTAAATTATAATTTGATAGAACGCTTAACGGAAAAGGATTACGAGAACGATAACCATAAATTTTTCTCCTGGACGGCAATTGGTGTTTCTTTAAGTGAAACGATGGTTTTTGATGGCGACGGTCATACGATCAGCGGATTATATTGTTGTTCTCAGGATCAGAATGATGTTGGTTTTTTTGCGAGTATATCCTTATCCTCAAGAACAACCGTGAAAAATCTAAGGATTGCCGATTCCTATTTTTACAGTAAAGAGGGGAACGTAGGGGGGATTATTGCTAGTTCCATAAATGCTTTCGTGGTAAATTGTTCCTTTCAGGGAATCGTTAATGGTAATCAGTATGTAGGTGGAATTGCCGGCGAGGCAGGGAAGCCAACCGATCATGCCTACATACGTAATTGTTATACACAATGCAAGGTGATGGGTTCAGATACGAGTACGAAAGGCACTGTGCTTGGAAAACAAAATGGTGCAGAGATGTCAGATTGTTATTATCAGACAGATGTGTCCGCTGATAGTAACGGCCAGACAATACCAGCCATTGGCGAGTGTACTTGGATGACTACAGAGGATCTGAAGGAGCCCGTTGGAGTTACTGCAGCACAGATCAGCTCCGGAGAGCTTGCATATAAGCTGTCATGCGGCTGGAGCGGAGAGGTTTATGGTGAACAGGTCAGCGCAGAGGTCTGGGGACAGACACTGGAAGGTAAGTACAAACAGGCATATCCGGTGGTGAATGGAGAAAGGGTATATAGTTGGAAGCAGGATCAGGATTGTAAGTGCCGATCGAAGGGAAACATAGTTGACGTGTATAGTAATAAGAATACACCTCAAGAGAAATACAGGATAAAGGATATCAGCGTTTCGGATCTGAAATGGAATACGCCGGAGGAACCGTTCGTTTATGATGGTACTCAGAAGAGCATTTCCCTTGCAGATACAGATAAGCTGCCGGAACAGCTTACGGTAGCACTCTCCGGCAACGTGGCAACCCGGGCGGGGATTTACACAGCGAAGGCGACCATCTCCGTGAAGAGTGAATACACGGATCGATATCATCTTGAAAATACTTCGGATAATTCGGCCGTGATCACGAGGCAGTGGACGATTGACAAGGCAGAGATTCCTGACAATGCACCGACAGATCTTATGGTAGAGAATACGGTCAAAACAGTGGAAGAAGCCGGAAAACTTGTTTTTACAGATGATGTGACAAATAGTGGATGGACACCGGAGGCTTCCGATGGATCATTGGACGTGGTCAAAGCAAAGACAATCCCTGCCGGTGGCAGTGTGACCCTTACAGCGGTTTATACAGGGGATGATAAGGATTGTTATAAGACGATCAGGAAACAAATAACAATAACCCGAAAAGCATGTGAAGAAGATCCGGAGGTTTTATATACCGGAGATGGGGAACATGCACCGACCTGTACTGCAGCGGGAACCGGTCATACGGAATGTAAATTGTGTGGAGATATAATGAATACAGATGTTTCTGTGGGAAAAACACCTCATACACTGGTGTTGGTTCCGGCAAAGAATGCAACACTGCTGGAAACAGGAAATATCGCATATTATAAATGTCAGGAGTGTGATGGTTACTTTTCCGATGAAGCAGGGAAAAATGAAATCTCAGATAAGACGAGTGTGATCACACCGACCAAATCTCCTGAGCCGACTGTAAAGCCGACCATGGTGCCAACGACAGAGCCGACCGGAAAGCCGGGAGAGACTGCAAAGCCGGGAGAGACCGCAAAACCGGGGGAGACAACAAAGCCGGGAGAGACCGCCCAGCCGGTACCGGGAGCATCTGTGGCACCAACGACGGAGCCGACTGTAAAACCGGGAGAAACCGCAAAACCTGGAGAGACAACAAAGCCGGGAGAGACCGCCCAGCCGGTACCGGGAGCATCTGTGGCACCAACGACAGAGCCGACAGGAAAACCTGGAGAGACAACAAAACCTGGAGAGACAACAAAACCGGGAGAGACTGCAAAACCTGGAGAGACAACAAAGCCGGGAGAGACCGCCCAGCCGGTACCGGGAGCATCTGTGGCACCAACGACAGA
>CAKRHL010000118.1 GCA_934338765.1 uncultured Lachnospiraceae bacterium
CGGACGTTACCGGTACAGTTAGCTCGGCTCCGGCAACCTCGCGGCACACGGGAGGGCTCACTTAGTGCTGCTAGGTTCCCCTCCTGACACGGTTCATGAGTTCCCATTGCGCAAGACCAAAGCGTCATCACCACTTATACCGGGCAGCTCCACAATTAATGCATCCGAAGCAGAACATCACCCCTGCTGTAGCGGATTGCAGGTACAGGGCACCGCTATCTCCCCGGCTAGCACGGAAGCTTTATGACATAATTACACAATATAATACTAGGTAAAGCTCATTATATCCTCTCCCACGGGATATTGTCAAGTTATATTTCCTTGTTATTTTTGCCCACACATGCTAAACTAATGCAACAGGCAAAAACAAAAGGAGGGATTATGCCATGCGACCAGAATATGAGACAAAGCGCCTTCTTATCAGCGTCAGTCATCCGGATAAAACTGCCGGCGTGCTGACATTTTACGAAAATAACCGCGAATTTCTGGAGCCGTATGAGCCTGTCAAAAGACCCGGCTTTTATACTCTGGAATTTCAGCGTTCCAACCTCACTTTTGAATATAATTCCTTCGTCAAATCCCGCTATCTCCGAATGTGGCTTTATGACAAACAGCAGCCCGGGATTCCCGTGGGCACCGTCTGCTTCAGCAATTTTCTCCGGGGTGCTTTTTCCAGCTGCATGATCGGCTACAAAACAGATAAAGATCATCTCCGTCAGGGATATATGCTGGAGGCCTTGTCCTTTCTGCTGCCTCTTGTATGCCGTGAATACCGTTTTCACCGCATTGAAGCATATGTCATGCCCGACAATCTTCCCTCCATCGCACTGTTAGAACAGCTTACCTTCCATCAGGAGGGACTGCTCCATGACTTTGCCCAGATCAACGGGAAATGGGAAAATCATTATATCTATACATATCTTGCATGATCTTTGTCCTGAAGATTACTTTGATTCCTTCTCCTCTTTCTGATCCTTTTTTGCTTTGTTGATCCGGCGAAGCTCCTTAAAAAAATCCTTTAACAGCTTCTGACATTCCTCCTGCAGGATCCCCGTCTCCATCTGCACCTGATGATTCAGCCTCTCCATCTGCAGCAGATTGATAATACTGCCTGCGCAGCCTGCCTTGGGATTCATCGCTCCGACCACAACCTCCGGTATCCTTGCCTGCACGATCGCTCCGGCACACATGGGACACGGCTCCAGAGTCACATACATGGTACACCCTTCGAGACGCCAGTCTCCCAGCTTTTTGCTTGCCTTGCGTATTGCGGCGATCTCTGCATGCCCCAGCGCCGATTTCTGCTGATTTCTCTTATTGTAGCCTCTGGCAATGATCTTGTCCTCATAAACGATCACGCACCCAATAGGAACGTCTCCTGCCTCTGCTGCCTTTTTTGCCTGACGCAGTGCTTCCTTCATATATTTTTCTTTCACCTTGATGTCTTCTATCATTGTAGTCTTCTCTCCGTTTTTCTTATTGTAATATCCATTTTAACACAGATCCTCTCTGTTAGAAAACCCGCATTTTGCCGGAATACCCGTCACAGACATTCCACCTGCGGTATTTCTATGAAATATCATACATCCAGTAGCCAAATGCCCCGTGACGGTCCTTTACCTGTGACAGCGGCTGAAACTGTGTCATACGGCATTCCTCCGCCCATCTGCCGTTATCCTCGCTGTATATGCCCGGTACCCCTACCGCATAACCGCCTCCGTCCATTCTGGCAAAGATCAGATGACGATAACAGTAATATCCCCGGAGTAAAAACGGATTACCTGCCAGAGACCAGTACGCTACCGGAAGATTTCCTATATCCTTCAGGTCGATCCTCACACATTCTCCCATGCCTGCCGTTTCAAAGGGATACATTTTCGGAAATATCCGCAGCATTTTTTCACAGAAATCCCGGGAGCGTACATGGGCGTCCTTCTGCCTGCTGCCCTGTCCGGCCGTTTTCTTTCCGCAATCCTCTGAGCATACAGAAGATGCCACTACCTTTGGCTCCTCCGGTTCCGCTTCCGCATCCTCACGTTTTTCCTCCTGTTTTGGCATATTTTCTTTCTGGGGTATATTTTCTTGCTGAAAATCAGATTTTTCTGATACAGGCTCCATCTTCTCCGGCACAGCAATCTCCGTTTCCACTTCCGTGGATCTCCGGGAATCCTCCGCATTTTGCGGGATTCCCTGTTCTGAAATCACAATGTCCTTCCAGGTGGTTGCATAAAACACATTCTCCGGCCCCGTTATATAAATCCCATCCATCTGTCCAAAGGTGTAGTCTGTTCCCGCCACATGGGACTGGGATGTTTCGATCCTTCCGGCAAAGCTGTTTCCGTTCCGTACAAGCTTTCCTGCCGGTACAGGAAACAGTCCCTGCTCCTGCTGCATAAAGAGTGACATTTGGGGAGATATTGAGATCATATCCTGAAATCGTACTGTAATGCGGCATCTGTCATTTCTTAATTCAATCCTTGCATAACCTACATTTTTCCCCTTTATCCCCTTTTCATATCGATAAAGATAGGAAACCATCCTCTGATATCCGCTCATATTTCCTCCATTCCGGAATGATCCATCCGGCAGTACCGAAAATCATCATCCTCATTTTTTATATCTGATCGTGCAAACGGCAGAATTATCTTTTACCCCCTGCATCATAATATATGTAGATTCTCAATCTCTTAGAACAGGTGTGGACAATTTATCAATTAATTGTTATACTGATTTTTACGTGTATAAAGAAAGGAAGGATTATTATGAGTGAAAGCTGTTCCCATGATTGCGGAAGCTGCTCTGCTGACTGCAGCAGCCGTTCCCCGCAGAGTATGATCGAACAACCAAATAAAGAGAGCCACATCGATAAGGTGATCGGCGTCGTCAGTGGAAAAGGCGGCGTGGGCAAGTCCATGATCTCCTCTATGCTGGCGGTCAATCTCCAGAGAAAGGGACACCACACTGCCATTATGGATGCCGATGTGACGGGGCCGTCTATCCCAAAGGCTTTTGGTATCACACAGCATGCCATTGGCACAGACACGGTGATCTACCCGGTAGAAAGCAAGACCGGTATCCAGACCATGTCTGTCAACCTCCTGTTGGAGGACTCCAATGACCCTGTCATCTGGAGGGGGCCTGTCATCGCAGGTACCGTAAAACAGTTCTGGACAGATGTATTATGGAAAGACGTGGACTATATGATCGTGGATATGCCTCCGGGAACCGGCGACGTGCCCCTGACCGTATTCCAGTCTCTTCCGGTAGACGGTATTGTCATCGTGACATCTCCTCAGGAGCTTGTTTCCATGATCGTCGGCAAGGCAGTTCGTATGGCACAGATGATGAACATCCCAATTCTCGGTATCATCGAGAATATGAGCTACGTAGAGTGTCCTGACTGTGGCAAACAGATCCACATCTTTGGTGAAAGCCACGTCGATGAGGTCGCAAAGCAATATGATCTGCCGGTTCTTGGCCGGATCCCAATGACTGCCGAGATTGCTGCCGCCAGTGATGCCGGTAATGTCGAGGAACTGCAGGGCAACTGGTTTGATGACGCTATCGCAGCGATCGAGAAGCTGTCCTGATCTTTGATATTTATGATCACGATAGATACTTCCGAACGGGAGTCACCTATATAATACAAAGTATTTGTAAGTGTACAGATCTTTGTTCTAACACACAACAAAACCGGTGGGCTGCCACATTTGTGACAGCCCACCGGCTTTTTATTTTCAAAACTGATTCATTAACTCTTACAGCTTCTCAACACCAAAGGTAACCTTCTCGCCATTGATGCTCCATTCCTTGACAGAGCCCTTTGCTCCGTCATAGGAAACCTCATCGGCCAGAACCTCAGACTTGATCTGTGCTTCATTGTCCTGAATTACCTTCCGGACCTTGTCATTGTCCTGCATGCTGACTCTGATGTGATCCATTACCTCAAAGCCTGCATCCTTACGCATGGTCTGAACCTTACTGATGATCTCACGCACAAAACCTTCCTCCAGAAGCTCCGGTGTCAGGTTGGTATCAAGAACTACCGTAATACCATGGTCACTGTCGGAAACATAGCCTTCCATCTGTGCAGCCTCGATCAGAAGATCATCCTTCTCCAGTACCTCATCCTGACCATCTACCTGAATCGTCAGTGTACCCTTTTCATTGAGCTCCGCCATAGCTGCCTGACCGTCAAGCTCTGCAAGGATCTGTCTTACATCGTTGATCTTCTTGCCGAAACGACGTCCCAGCGTCTTAAGCTGTGGCTTAAAACTATAGGTGGTCAGCTTGCTCACATCATCGGTAAGCTCTGCTTCCTTCACATTCAGCTCGTCACGGATGATATCCACATAGAAGTCACTGAGCTCCTTGCCGGCCTTGATATACATCTTGCCGATCGGCTGTCTGTTCTTGATATTGGCTGTATTTCTGCAGGCACGTCCGATGACAACTGCCTCAAGCACAACCTCCATATCTGCCTCAAGCTGAAGATCGATATGTGCCTCGTCCACCTCAGGGAAATCACACAGATGTACACTCTCCGGTGCGCTTGGATCGATAGAGCATACCAGGTTGCGGTAAATATCCTCTGTCATAAATGGGATCATCGGCGCAGCCGCCTTGGAGATCGTAACAAGTGCGGTATAGAGTGTCATGTAAGCATTGATCTTATCCTGCTCCATGCCCTTTGCCCAGAAACGCTCACGGCAGCGGCGTACATACCAGTTACTCATCTCATCTACAAACTCCTGCAGCGCTCTTGCTGTCTCCGGTATACGGTATGCAGCCAGATTCTCGTCCACAGCCTTAACGGTACTGTTCAGACGGGACAGAAGCCACTTATCCATAACAGAAAGCTTGTCGTAATCTAATGTATATTTTGTTGCATCGAACTCATCGATATTGGCATAAAGCACAAAGAATGCGTAGGTATTCCAAAGAGTACCCATGAACTTACGCTGTCCCTCCTGCACTGCCTTTCCATGGAAACGGTTTGGCAGCCATGGAGCACTGTTAATATAGAAGTACCAGCGGATCGCATCGGCACCGTACTTGTCCAGTGCATCAAACGGATCTACCGCATTACCCTTGGACTTGCTCATCTTCTGTCCATTCTCATCCTGAACGTGACCCAGAACGATAACATTCTCATAAGGAGCCTTGTTAAACAGAAGAGTTGACTCTGCCATCAGAGAATAGAACCAGCCTCTTGTCTGATCCACAGCCTCGGAAATGAACTGTGCCGGGAACTGCTGCTCAAAGAGATCCTTATTTTCAAACGGATAATGATGCTGGGCAAACGGCATTGCTCCGGAATCAAACCAACAGTCAATAACCTCAGGAACACGGTGCATGGTCTTGCCACAGTCCGGACAGGTAAATGTTACAGCGTCAATGTACGGACGGTGAAGCTCTACCTTGGCATCCTCCGGATTGCCGCTTCTTTCAGCCAGCTCGGCACGGCTTCCGATAGACTCCTGTCTGCCGCAGCCCTCGCACTCCCAGATATTTAACGGAGTGCCCCAGTAACGGTTTCTGGAAATACCCCAGTCCTGAATATTCTCCAGCCAGTTTCCGAAACGTCCGGAACCAATGGACTCAGGGATCCAGTTGACCGTATTGTTATTACGGACCAGATCATCGCGAACCTCTGTCATCTTGATGAACCATGACTCACGGGCATAATAGATCAGTGGAGTATCACAACGCCAGCAATGAGGATAATCATGCTCAAACTTCGGAGCTGCAAAAAGCTTGCCGGATGCATCCAGATCCTTTAATACCTCCGGATCAGCCTTCTTTACAAAAAGTCCTGCAAACGGAGTCTCCTCGCTCATCTCACCCTTACCGTTTACAAACTGTACAAACGGCAGATCGTAGTTACGTCCTACGTTGGCATCATCCTCACCAAATGCAGGAGCAATATGAACGATACCGGTACCATCAGACATCGTTACGTAAGTGTCACATGTCACAAAAAAGCCTTTCTTGTGCTGCTTGTCCGCACATTCCTTGGCGCAGGCATAAAGCGGCTCATATTCCTTATGCTCCAGATCACTTCCCTTATATGTCTCCATCACTTCATAAGCCTTGGCTCCTTCCTCCTGTGCCAGACTGCCAAGTACATTGTCTGCCAAAGCTTCCGCCAGATAATAAGTATATCCGTCTGCTGCCTTTACCTTAATATAAGTATCCTCCGGATTTACACAAAGTGCCACATTGGACGGCAGTGTCCAAGGAGTCGTGGTCCATGCCAGGAAATATGCATCCTCGCCAACCACCTTAAAACGAACGATTGCGGAACGCTCCTTGACCAGCTTGTAGCCCTGTGCTACCTCCTGAGATGAAAGAGGTGTTCCACACCTTGGACAGTAAGGCACGATCTTGAACCCTTTATATAGAAGCTTCTTGTTCCAGATCTCCTTCAAAGCCCACCATTCGGACTCAATAAAATTGTCATCATAAGTAACGTATGGATTGTCCATGTCAGCCCAGAAACCAACGGTACCTGAGAAATCCTCCCACATTCCCTTGTATTTCCAGACAGATTCCTTACACTTCTTAATGAAAGGCTCCATACCATACTCTTCAATCTGCTCCTTGCCATCCAGACCCAGAAGCTTCTCCACCTCAAGCTCAACCGGCAGTCCGTGGGTATCCCATCC
>CAKRHL010000119.1 GCA_934338765.1 uncultured Lachnospiraceae bacterium
GTCAAGGGAGAGAAAAAACTTCGTGGCTATCTGAAAAAGGACCCCGGGAAAAATATTGTGACAGTAGCCAGAAGTCCGGAAAATGGGACAGTGGAGATTGAAACACAGTATCAGCCGTTACAGATAGTCTTCTGGGAGGGAGAACCATATACCCTGCTTAAGATCCATCTGATCACCGGTAAATCCCATCAGATCAGAGCCCATCTGGCAAGCATTGGTTATCCGGCGGTAGGAGATACAAAATATGGCAGAAGAGGAAAGGCAGAGCAGCAGTTTCATCTGCGAAGCCAGCTTCTCCATGCATGGCAGTTAGAGCTTTCAAAAGAGGAGTATCTGCCATCCCTTTATTGGAATAAAATATTTATTGCAGATCTGCCCCGTAAATTTACACAGATATTGGAAGGGATAGGTTTTGATCTGAATATATTAGATGTCTGATCATTTATACCGGTTTTATTATTGCTAAAAAGGAGGAATTTCCCATGGCGTCATGGAATTCCAGAGGACTTCGAGGCTCCATGCTGGAGGAGTCTCTCAATATGACAAATGAAAAATACCGCCGGGAAAAACTGGCGCTGGTGCAGAAGATTCCCACCCCCATTACACCCATGGAGTTTGATAAGGAGCATCATCATATTACCCTTGCTTATTTTGAACAGAAAAGTACTGTGGATTATCTGGGAAATGTGCAGGGGATTCCCATCTGTTTTGATGCCAAGGAGTGTGCTACAGACACATTTCCGTTGCAGAATATCCATGAGCATCAGGTGACATTTATGACGGAGTTTGAGGAGCAGGAGGGTATCTCCTTTCTGATCATTTATTTCAGTGGATGCAATCTCTGCTATTATGTGCCTTATCGGGATATGATGCGTTTTTGGGACAGAGCCTGCGGGGGAGGACGGAAGAGCTTCCGGCGGGAGGAGTTAGATCAAGATTACCGGATCCGGGTGCAGGGAGAGGTGTTTATTCATTATCTGGAGGCACTGCAAAGGGATCTGGACAGCCGGGAATAAATACAGAACGAAGTGCTTTAGATGAAAAAAGTTACATGCACTATATATTGTGGTTAGACAAGCGTAGAATACAATATATTGTCGAATTTCTATTGACACAGATTTTTATATATGCTAACATTGTAACCGTGGCTCACACATGAGGAACCACGGTTTATTGTATAAACATCATTTTATATAATATGGGGTGTCAAAGCGGCAAAACGCTTGTTTTGTCATGAATTATCTTAATGTAAGGCAGGTTGAGGAAAATGAAAATCATCAAAAGAAGCGGTACGGAGACGGTCTTTGATATTACAAAGATCACAGCGGCTATTATGAAGGCAAACAGGGAGGTGCCTGCCAGTGAACGTCTTTCTCTGCAGCAGATTCAGGAAATATCTGATAATGTGGAGCAGATGTGTCTGGACATGAAACGCTCGCCCAATGTAGAGGAGATTCAGGATATGGTGGAGAACCAGATCATGAATAACCGTGCCTTTGCGCTGGCGAGAAAGTATATCACATATCGTTATACCAGAGCACTTGTACGTAAATCCAACTCCACGGACGATCAGATCCTGAGTCTTCTGGAGTGCAATAATGAGGAAGTAAAGCAGGAAAATTCTAACAAAAATCCCACGGTAAACAGCGTGCAGCGTGACTATATGGCAGGAGAAGTCAGCAAGGATATCACAAAGCGTTTTCTATTGCCGGAGGACATTGTTCATGCTCATGAGCAGGGCATTATCCATTTTCACGATTCCGATTATTTTGCACAGCATATGCATAACTGCTGTCTGGTGAATCTGGAGGATATGCTGCAGAATGGCACTGTGATCAGTGAGACGGCAATTGAGACACCAAAGAGCTTTTCAACGGCATGTAATATTGCCACACAGAGTATTGCACAGATCGCCAGTTCACAGTATGGCGGCCAGAGTATCAGCCTGGCACATCTCGCACCATTTGTGGATGTCAGCCGTAAAAAATTCCGCCGCATTGTCCGGGAGGAGTTTGAAGAATCCGGGGTAGATGCCACAGAGGAGCAGATCAATAAGGTGGCAGAGCTTCGTGTGCTGGATGAGATCAAAAAAGGCGTCCAGATGATCCAGTATCAGGTGATCACATTGATGACCACCAACGGACAGGCACCGTTTGTCACTGTCTTTATGTATCTGGATGAGGTGCCGGAGGGACAGGTGCGGGATGACCTTGCACTTGTAACTGAGGAAATCCTGCGTCAGAGGATCCTTGGCGTCAAAAATGAAAAGGGTGTTTACATTACACCGGCATTCCCGAAGCTGATCTATGTTCTGGAGGAGGACAATGTGACAGAGGGAAGCAAGTACTGGTATCTCACAAAGCTTGCAGCAGAATGTACAGCCAAGAGAATGGTGCCGGACTATATTTCCGAAAAGAAAATGCTGGAGCTTAAGATTGATAAAAACGGAGAGGGACACTGCTATCCATGCATGGGCTGCCGTTCGTTCCTGACTCCTTATGTGGATGAAAATAACAAGCCAAAATATTACGGCCGTTTCAATCAGGGTGTGGTTACGGTAAATCTTGTGGATATCGCCTGCTCTTCCGGCGGAGATATGGACAAGTTCTGGGAGATCTTTGATGAGAGGATGGCACTCTGCAAAAAGGCATTGATGTGCCGTCATAACCGTCTCAAAGGGACGCCGTCTGATGTTGCACCGATCCTGTGGCAGTACGGGGCACTTGCCCGTCTGAAAAAGGGTGAGACTATCGACAAGCTGTTATATGGTGGATATTCTACGATCTCTCTGGGATATGCGGGACTTTGCGAATGCACCCGGTATATGACCGGCAAATCCCATACCGATCCAAGTGCCACACCATTTGCTCTTGAGGTCATGAAGAGACTTAATGCGGCGTGTGCCAGGTGGAAAGAGGAGGAAAATATCGATTTCAGTCTTTACGGAACCCCTTTGGAGTCCACGACGTACAAGTTTGCCAAATGCTTACAGAAACGTTTTGGTTTGATAAAGGGCGTTACAGACAAGAACTATATTACCAACAGCTATCATGTTCATGTGACAGAGCCGATCGATGCCTTCGAGAAGTTAAAATTTGAGGCGCAGTTCCAGGAGCTTTCTCCGGGAGGTGCCATCAGTTATGTGGAAGTGCCAAACATGACAGATAATATTGATGCGGTGCTCAGTGTCATGCAGTACATTTATGAGCATATTATGTACGCAGAGCTCAATACAAAGAGTGATTACTGTCAGGAATGTGGTTATAACGGGGAGATCCGGATCGTAACCGATGACGACGGCAAGCTGATCTGGAAATGTCCAAACTGCGGCAATACCGACCAGAATAAAATGAACGTGGCGAGACGTACCTGTGGATACATCGGCACGCAGTTCTGGAATCAGGGACGAACCCAGGAGATCAAGGAACGGGTGCTTCACCTGTAAGTATAATTTTCAAATAAAAAGCTGATAAAAAACAAGCTCCGGGAGGCGGATGATTCTGCCCTTTGGAGCTTGTTTTTGGTATCGGTAAATGTTTGATTTTCATTCAACCATTATAAATTCAAAAGCTTTATTTTTCAGAACGTTCTTTCTCTGTGATCTGCAGCAGGAAATCCTTCAGCAGGATCTTCACAGGTCTGCGTCCCGTTTTTCGTACAGACTCAGGAATAAATTTCAAAGTAGGGAATGCCTGCATAATACGTTTGTTTCCGAAGAAAGGATTCTTTTTCTGGAAGGATGCATGACGTTCCTTGTATTCCCGGAAACGCTGTTCGATCTCTGCCAGCTTGGAATCCTCGCCGGAGCAGGTATTCTTTAACTCCTCTAGGTGTTTTAAGAATACCTCGGCACGTTCATTCTGTGTATGGATCCTGGAGAATATGATCTGGCGCAGTGAAGAGAATCGTTCCTCATCCAGCTGGGCAACCAGCTCGTTACGGATACGGTACAGTGCTTCCAGCTGATTGCGGAAGTTTATCGTTGTGATCAAGGTATAAATAAGATCGGCTGCGACTATTACCGTTACCACGGTCAGCAGGATCAGACCCGTCTGCCGGGAAAAGCTGTGAATAATGGAACTTAGCGCCGGCTGCAGAAAGTCAAAGGCAAGCAGTGACAAAAAGCCCCAGAACATGGATGGTACCAGAGCGATACGTCCCTCGTAGTTATATGGATCATTGCTGTAATCCCACCACTGTGCATGGAACAGCTTTTCCATTCCCCAGGAGGTGAAATACTCAATCGTAGTGGCTAAAAGCATGCCTCCCAGATATAACAGAGACGGATGGGGAGCCAGCGGCCGCAGAAATACATAGACGATGGTGCCGCCGAAACCATAAAGGGGCAGCAGCGGACCGATCAGAAATCCGCGGTTTGTCAGCTTATGTGCTTTGATGGAGCAGAAGGAGCTCTCATAGATCCATCCGAAGAAGCTGTATAAATAAAAGTCCATCAGTATGAAATACCAGGATAATCCAAGAAACATATGTGCCACCTCATCATTTGTCCGATATATTAGGAGTTTTTTCGAAACTTTGTTATGTGCGGAAATCGTGCGTAGATATATGATACAGTAATTTTTGCAAAAAATCAAATTTAGGGGTTCCCAATAAGAACGGTTTGTGTTATAGTAGTTGGTATCAAAAGCGAGGAAAAGGAATAGTAGCTGTCCAAACTTCATACAGAAAGCTGTTGGTTGATGCGAAACAGTTGAATGTCAGATAGTGAACTCGCCTTGGAGCTGCCGGTTGAACCATAGTAGATCAGGACGGATTCCCACCGTTACAGGGGAAAGGTATTGGATTCGTATTTCTTGTACCTGTGAGAGCATGAATGATTCATGAATAAGAGTGGTACCGCGTGAGAATATTCTCCCGTCTCTAAGTATAGAGGCGGGTTTTTATTTGCTGTAAACCCTGGAAGGATGGCAGCAGATAAAACTCCGTGTTAAGAAATGGAACAAAAAGATTTAAAATGGAGGGTTAGAATCATGAAGGGATTTGAAAAGTATCAGAAAACGTATTTTATGCCATCAGAGGCAACTTATGACTGGGTAAAAAAGGACAGCATCACAGAGCCGCCGGTATGGTGCAGTGTGGATCTTAGAGATGGTAATCAGGCACTTATCGAGCCAATGAGTCTTGAGGAAAAGGTTGAGTTTTTTAAGATGCTGGTAAAGATCGGTTTCAAGGAGATCGAGGTTGGATTTCCGGCTGCATCCGAGACGGAATACAACTTTCTGCGTACTTTGATCGACCGGAAACTGATTCCGGATGATGTGACGGTACAGGTGCTGACACAGGCAAGAGAGCACATTATCCGCAAGACATTTGAGGCGGTAGACGGTGCACCAAATGCAGTCGTCCATGTATATAATTCCACATCTGTTGCCCAGAGAGAGCAGGTGTTCCGCAAGTCCAAAGAGGAGATCAAAAAGATCGCAGTAGATGGTGCAAAGCTTCTCAAGGAGCTGGCAGCAGAGGTAAAGGGCAATATCCGCTTTGAGTACAGCCCGGAGAGCTTCCATGGTACCGAGGTAGAGTATGCGGTTGAGGTCTGCAACGCAGTTCTGGATGTATGGCAGCCACAGGCTGATGCCAAGGCGATCATCAATATTCCATCCACCGTGGAAAATGCGATGCCTCATGTATTTGCAACACAGATCGAGTATGTCAGCAAGCATTTGAAATACAGAGACAATGTTGTTCTTTCCCTGCATCCGCACAACGACCGTGGCTGCGGTGTGGCAACGGCGGAGCTGGGTGTTCTGGCCGGAGCTGATCGTATCGAGGGAACACTTTTCGGAAATGGTGAGCGTACCGGTAACATGGATATTGTGACCATGGCAATGAATATGTTCTCCCATGGAGTCGATCCGAAGCTGGACTTCTCCAATATGCAGGAGATTGCCGATACCTATGAGCGTCTGACCAATATGCAGGTATCTATGCGTCAGCCATATGCAGGAGAGCTTGTATTTACTGCATTCTCCGGTTCTCATCAGGATGCGATCTCCAAGGGGATGGCATACCGTGAGGAAAAGAACTGCGAGTACTGGACTGTACCTTATCTGCCGATCGATCCAAAGGATGTGGGACGTACCTATGATTCTGACGTTATCCGTATCAACAGCCAGTCCGGTCGTGGCGGTGTCAGCTATGTATTAAAGAACAGCTTCGGTCTGATCCTGCCGGATAAGATGAAGGAAGAGGTTGGATATCTTATGAAGAATGTATCCGATCACCGCCATGCAGAGTTGTCTCCGGAGGATATGAGAGATGTATTTAAGGAGACTTATGTGGATGTTGACAAGAAGTTTGATGTATCCGAGTGTCATTTCAAACAGAAGGATGGTATCGGAGCTGAGGTAACCATCGTCGCAGACGGCAAGGAGACGGTTGTGGATTCTCACGGAAACGGACGTCTGAATGCAGTAAACCATGCCATCAAGAAATACTTCGATCTGGATTATGCATTGGATGTATATGAGGAGCATTCTCTTTCCAAGCGTTCCGATGCACAGGCAATCTCCTATGTGGGTATTAAGCCTGCCGGTCAGGAGAAGCTGTACTGGGGTGCCGGTACCGATGATGATATCATTAAGTCTTCGATTGACGCACTGGTCAATGCAGTGAACCGTTATATG
>CAKRHL010000120.1 GCA_934338765.1 uncultured Lachnospiraceae bacterium
CCAGATGGTTGCAGAGGTTCTTGCGTATGTTTATAGTCTGCAGGGAAGAGTGAATTAGACATAGAAAAGGAGAAAGTGTATTATGCAGAGATCAGATTTATTACTGGGACTGTACATACTTGTTCCGGTTATCTTTTTGATCATACCGATTCCGACGCTTTTGTTGGATTTTTTGATCCTGTTAAATATAAGTCTGGCGTTGATCATATTATTTACGGCATTGTTTTCGAAAGAGGCATTGCAGATGTCTGCATTTCCGACGATTCTTTTGATGACAACATTGTTCCGTCTGTCATTAAATGTCGGATCCACGAGGAATATTCTGCTGAACGGCTATGCCGGAAATGTTGTTGAGACATTTGGTAATTTCGTAGGTGGAGGTAATCTTATCGTAGGTGTGATCGTCTTTGCGGTATTGATCCTGATACAGATGATCGTGATCAATAAGGGTTCAGAACGTGTATCTGAAGTAACGGCACGATTTACTCTGGATGCGATGCCTGGAAAACAGATGGCCATTGATGCCGATCTGAATACAGGAGCCATTACAGATGAGCAGGCAAAGGAGAGGCGACAGAAGATCCAGGATGAATCGGCATTTTTCGGTTCTATGGACGGTGCTACAAAGTATGTAAAGGGAGACGCCACAGCAGGTCTTGTGATCACGGCTATCAACTTTGTGGGAGGTCTTGTGCTCGGCGTGATGATGCAGGGGATGGATATGAATGAGGCCCTGCAGAAATATACCATTCTGACCATTGGTGACGGTCTGGTTTCACAGATCCCGTCCCTTATTATTTCGCTGTCAACCGGTATTCTGGTAACAAAGGTTTCCAAGGAGTCGGATCTTGGCGGCGTTCTCATGCGCCAGCTCTTTTCCATACCAAAGGTATTGTATATCGTTGGCGGTACTATGGCGTTTCTGGGAATCGCCACACCTTTGCAGACATGGATATGTCTTGTTTATGCAGTTATGTTTATTGCTGTGGGGCGTGTGATGGAATCCTCCATGGAAGAACAGGATATCGAGGAAGAGGTCAATGCGGAGGAAGAGACGGCAGAGGAGATACGCCGTCCGGAAAATGTTGTTTCTCTGCTGCAGGTTGATCCCATTGAGCTGGAGTTTGGTTACGGTATTATTCCGTTGGCAGATGTAAATCAGGGAGGAGATCTGCTTGACAGAGTTGTTATGATAAGGCGTCAGATCGCACTGGAGCTTGGCTGCGTTGTTCCGATGATCCGTCTGAGGGACAATATCCAGTTAAATCCCAATCAATATGTGATCAAGATCAAGGGAGTTCCGGTGAGTGAAGGCGAGATATTATTTGATCATTATATGGCGATGAATCCGGGGTATGTAGAGGAAGAGATCACGGGTATCCCTACATTTGAGCCGTCTTTCCATCTGCCGGCGATCTGGATCACGGAGGGACAGAGAGAACGTGCGGAGTCTCTGGGATATACCGTTGTTGATCCGCCATCGATCATTGCGACACACCTCACAGAGGTGATAAGGAATCATCTTGATGAGCTTTTAACCCGTCAGGACGTACAGAACCTGATCAACAATATCCAGGAGCAGAATACCACTCTGATCTCAGAACTGGTGCCAAAGCTGCTGGGTGTTGGTGAGATACAGAAGGTATTGCAGAATCTTTTAAGAGAGGGAATATCCATCCGGGATCTCGTTACAATCTTTGAAACGCTGGCAGACAATGCGGCTACAACGAGAGATACGGATGTTTTGACAGAGTATGTCAGACAAAGCCTGAAACGTGCGATTTCCAATAAATACTTTCCGGCCAATGAGATGACCAGTGTGGTCACGCTTGATCCGAAGATTGAGCAGGAGATCATGAATTCCGTGAAGCAGACGGAGCAGGGAGCATATATCAATCTGGATCCGGACAGAACAAAGGGGATTCTGGAATCGGTTGGTGATGAGGTTGAGAAAATGGAGGAGCTTGGCAAAAATCCGATCATTATCACCTCGCCGATCGTGAGGATGTATTTCAAAAAGATTACGGAAGAGCAGTTTAAGGATTTAATCGTTGTCTCATATAATGAGATTGAAAGCGATGTCGAATTACAATCAATTGGGATGGTGACAGTATAGTGGTTATTAAAAAATATATTGCAAAGACAGAGGAGGCGGCCACAGCGCTGGCCAGAGAAGAACTTGGAAAAGATGTTGTGATCATGAATGTGAAAAAGAATACCCACAGGGGGATCACAAGACTTTTCCGGAGAGAAAGCGTAGAGGTGACAGCGGCTGTAGATGAAGTCGTCACAGAAAACGCCGGTAAAGAAGTGCCGGATTTTTCCAAGCTTCAGGAGGCAATGCAGGGAGAAGCAAAGCCTGCACCGGATTCCAAGGTGGCAAAAGCAGAGGCTGCCAGAGCTGCTCTGGCGGAAAAAAATCAGGTGATCCTGGAGGATGAACCGGAAGAGGACGCAGGTTCTGAGAGTAACAATGCAATAGAGCAGAAGCTGAGTGATCTGCAGAAGCTTTTGGAAAAGCAGGTGATGGCAGAACCGGAAAAGCAGGAAGAGAAAGAAGACGACCGGCTTACGGACAAAAACAAGGCATACATCCGTCTGATCCGTTCTCAAATGGAGAATAACGAGGTGGAGGAGACATATATTGAGCAGATCCTGGAAGAGATCGAGGGAGGTCTGAAAAAGGATTCTTCTTTAGACAATATTCTTGCCGGAGTCTATCAGAAGATTGTATTAAAGATCGGACGCCCGCGGCTGATCGATCTTCATGCAAAAAAGAAAAAATATGTATTTTTTATCGGACCGACCGGAGTAGGAAAGACTACAACGATCGCCAAGATTGCCTCTATGCTAAAGCTTTCCGGTAAGGTAAAAGTTGCTCTGGTGACATCGGATACCTATCGTATTGCGGCAGTGGAGCAATTGAAAACATATGCAAATATCCTTGGAGTACCACTTAAGGTTGTGTATTCGGCCGAGGAGATGGCCAATACCATGGAGGAGCTTAAGGAGTATGATCTGGTACTGATCGATACGGCAGGCCGTTCGCATAATAACAAGGAACAAAAGGAGGATATCCATCGTCTTTTGGAAATTGTCCCGGAGGAGCAGAGAGAAGTATTTCTTGTTATGAGTGCCACAACAAAGTACAGAGATCTGGTTAAGATATCGCAGGCGTATTCAGAGATCACAAAGTACAGTTTGATTTTTACAAAACTTGATGAAACAGATGCGATCGGAAACGTATTTAATATCCGGATGTTGACGGGAGCACCGCTGTCTTATATGACATGGGGGCAGAATGTACCGGATGACATCGGTAAGGTGGATGCGCAGAAGATGGCAAAACAGCTTCTGGGAGGGAACAGCTGATGGATCAGGCAGAGCAGCTTAGAAATATTGTAAAACAACAAAATAAAAAACAACGATCCGCAAGAGTGATCACTGTGACCAGCGGAAAAGGCGGTGTAGGAAAGTCCAATGTTTCCGTGAATCTGGCCATTCAGATGAGTCGTCTGGGGAAGAGGGCAGTGATCCTGGATGCTGATTTTGGGCTTGCCAACATTGAGGTTATGCTGGGAGTACGTCCAAAATACAATCTGGCAGACATGATGTTCCGGGGGCGGGATGTAAAAGATATTATATGTGCAGGTCCGGAGGATATCGGTTTTATATCAGGAGGATCCGGACTGCGTGAAATGACCAATCTCAATAAAGATCAGATATTAAGTCTGGTTCGCACTATGTATGAGCTGGATCATTATGCGGATGTTGTTATTATTGATACGGGAGCCGGGATTTCGGACACCGTGATCGAGCTTGTGGCATCCAGCTCGGAGGTGCTTCTGGTGGCAACTCCGGAGCCTACATCGATCACAGACGCTTATGCGCTGCTCAAAACCCTTCATCGTCATGATAGTTTTGAGGCGGAACGGACTTCCATCAAGATGATCGGAAACCGGATACAGAGTTATGAAGAGGGAAAAGAGCTTTATCTTAAATTAAATACAGTGGTAAACAAATTTCTTGGAATGGAAATGGACTATCTGGGGGCAATTCCCTATGATGAATGTCTACCGAGAGCTGTAATGCAGCAGCAGCCGGTCTCTCTTGCTTATCCGGATGCTCCGTCGGCAAGGGCTCTGTTGGAGTTAGCCATGGTTCTGGAGGATGAAAAGACGGAGATTGCACCGATGGATACGGCGCATGGTCTGGCCGGATTGTTTACAAAGATTTTTAAACACCAGTTTCGGACAAAGTAATAACAACGGACAGCACAGAATATGGCAGTGGTGGTTTGTAAGGATTGCGGGCATGGAGGACAAATATGAAAAAAATTCTGGTTGTAGATGATTCTGCACTTATGAGAAGAGTTTTATCTGATATAATTAATAAAGACGGAGAATTTCATACAGAACATAGTGCGCGGGATGGCCTGGAAGCGTTGGAATTGATGGAACAAATTGATTTTGATGCGGTTGTATTGGATATCATTATGCCAAAGATGAATGGAATAGAGTTTCTGAGAGAAGTCCATGAAAGAGGCTATAAGGCAAAGGTGATCATTGTCAGTACGATAGCCCAAAAAGGAGCAGGAGAGACGATTGAAGCATTGGAGCTCGGTGCCTTCGATTTTGTCACGAAGCCAAGCAGTCTTCTGGAGGCAAAATCCGGAGAGTTTGCTGTTAAGGTTTTGGAGCGGCTTCATTTGGCTCTAGGGCTGGAATGGCGCGATCCGCTATCCGGTCAGACAGATTCAACGGATCATACCGAACATGATACCGGTCAGAAGGAACTACCGGATGGGTCAGAGGTACATGCAAAAAAATCTGCCGGTGAGAGGAAAACTGTAGAAAAAAGCAAACAGTATTCCTCCGGAATGAGGGCAGGAACATCCGGAAAGCTGGTTGCCATGGCATGTTCTACGGGAGGCCCCAAGGCATTGCAGCAGGTGATTCCCAAGCTGCCCGGAAAGCTGGATGCTGCGGTTGTGCTAGTGCAGCATATGCCTGTAGGCTTTACGGCGTCATTAAGTGCCCGTCTCAATGAACTGAGCGAGATCCGGGTCAAAGAGGCAGAGGATGGAGAGATTCTTCAAAAGGGAACGGTATATATTGCCAAGGGAGGTTCCCAAATGCGTGTAATAGAACGAAACAGACATGAATTTGTATTGTCTGTCAGGGAGGAAGAAGCCAGAAATGGTTTAAAGCCATGTGCAGATATTCTTTATGAGTCGTTGAGGAAGAACTCATTTGAGGAGATAACCTGTGTCGTGATGACAGGCATGGGGGCAGATGGTACAAAAGGCATATTGCAACTGAAAGAAACCAACAAAATCTACGTAATAGCACAGAATGAACAGAGCAGTACTGTATACGGAATGCCAAAGGCCATTGCGGAAAGCGGTGTGACAGACGAAATAAAGGATCTGGATCTGATCGCTGATGCTATCATTAAGCATGTGGGGGTGCGATAATATGGATGTAAGTCAGTATCTTGAAATTTTTATTGATGAGACAAAGGAACATTTGCAGACATTAAGTGATCAGCTGATGATCCTGGAGCAGGAACCGGAAAACATGGACACGATCAATGAAATCTTCCGTGCGGCACATTCTCTGAAGGGAATGGCAGGAACCATGGGATACAAGCGTATGCAGCGTTTGACCCATGATATGGAAAATGTATTTCAGGAGATCCGCAGCGGCAATATGAAGGTGCAGCCGGAGTTAGTCGATGTACTTTTCCGTGGACTGGATGCTTTGGAGGGATATCTTGCAAATATTCTGGAGTCTGCCGATGAGGGCACCGAGGATAATCAGGATATTATCAATACATTAAATGAGATTGTGGAAAAGGGCACCGGTAAAGCCAGTCAGACAGCGGAGGTAACTGCACAGGAGACTCCAAAGCAGGAGGGTGCCGCTACACCGGACGGAGGTGCATTATATGAGACGATCACGATCTCAGATTATGAAATTAATACCTTTGAAAAGGCCAGGGAGCAGGAGCTTAACATTCTTGGGATCACGGTATATCTGGAGGAGTCATGCCTCTTAAAGGCTGCCAGAGCATTCCTTGTGTTTAAGGCGTTGGAGGAGCTTGGTGAGGTTATGAAGGCTGTGCCGGATGTTCAGGATATTGAGGATGAGAAGTTTGATATGAATTTCAGTCTGATATATTTTACAAAAGAGACTCCGGAAAAGATTAAAGCAGCGATCGAGAATGTATCAGAGATCAAAGAAGCTGTTGTTGGGGAGTTTAAGCTTCCTGAGAATAACACCGGAAAGGTTGAAGAGAAAGCTCCACGGGAGGAAAAGAAAGAAGAAAAAACAGAGAAACAGGCAAGCGCAACGGCTGTGAAGAACGAACCAAAGAAAGATACAGCAAAGAAACCGGAAAAGAAAACGGCAAAGCCTGCAGTGGGTAGAACCGTCCGTGTCGATATTGAAAAGCTTGATGTTCTGATGAACCTTGTCAGTGAGCTGATCATTGCAAAGAACGGCCTTGTATCTATCAGCTCTAATGCGCAGAATACAAGAAATGATAACAGCTTTAATGAGCAGATCGAATATCTGGAGAGTGTAACGACAAATCTTCATGAGTCCGTCATGAAGGTACGAATGGTGCCGATCGAGAGCGTT
>CAKRHL010000121.1 GCA_934338765.1 uncultured Lachnospiraceae bacterium
AACTTACCTCCATCAGAAAACGAATCCGGAGTTACGTTTAATATTCCCATAATATATACATGCCCCTGACCAAATGCAAATTCTCTGTTGCCAATTTTCATATCTTCCGTCCTTTTCCTGTGATCCGAATTTCTGTACCATTATTAGGACAGCATTTTCAGAAAACGATCCTGTTTATCCGTAGCTTCCATTTCTCCACGCACAGCATATGTCATTGTCTGTGTTCCCGGCTTTTTGATCCCCCGCATTGTCATACATAAATGCTCTGCCTCGATCATCACCATTACCCCCTTGGGTTTCAGGTATTTCATTATATCGTCCGCGATCTGTGCTGTCATCTGTTCCTGGATCTGCGGCCTGCGTGCATATACTTCAACAGTTCTCGCCAGTTTGCTCAAACCTACTACCTTTCCATCCGGAATATAGCCAATATGCACTTTTCCATAAAAAGGCAGTAAATGGTGCTCGCACAGGGAATAAAAAGAAATATCCTTTTCGATGACCATTTCGTTATTTTGTGCCGTAAATGTCCTGGTAAGATGCTCTTTGGCATTCTTGTCCATCCCGGCAAATATCTCCTCACACATGGCACTGATCCTGGCCGGAGTTTCCTGAATGCCCTCCCGGTTGATATCATCACCGATTCCCTCCAGAAACAGTCTTACCGCCTGTTCTATCTTTTCTTTATCCATGCTTACTCCAATCCACTATGCTCCTGTCACAGTTTCTTTCTAAAATCTGAACATCATTCTATCAAATATAACGACTGGTGTCAAAAAAGCGGTACACCTCATGCAGAAATGACAGGCTTCCGAAAATAATCGTTTTGGTATTATGACCATCCCTCTCAATCCTTTGAAGAGCCTGTGCCACAGTCTGACAACTCTCTACCGGAATCTCCCTGTCATATTTCCGGCATTTGTTCTCCACAATCCCCGCTAACTGCTCCGGATCCATTCCCCGCTCTCCCGCCGCTCTCACGGTATACACAGAATTGGCCAGAGGAAGCATTTCATCCAGTATCTTCTGATAATCCTTGTCCCTGAATACTCCAAAGATGTAACGGAATCTCTGCGCCGGAAAATATATTTCCAGAGATTTTTTTAACGCAGCGGCGCCATCCGGATTATGAGCACCATCCAGTATTAAAAACGGATCTTTCGAGATCAATTCAAACCTGCCTGTCCATTTTGTCTCCCGAAATGCGGTCTGCACGGAACTGATATTGATCTTGTGAAAACCGGTCTGTGCCATGAGTTTTAATGCCTCAAATGCGGTTACGGCATTTTCCGGCTGGTAATAGCCAAGCTGGCGGATCTCCAGAGGATATCCCTGATACCGGAATGCTGTTTTTTCCAGAGAAAAATCCTTCTGGCGGATCTGCTCCGGTTCCGCTACCCGCAGCTTTAAGCCCCGGTGTTGACAGATCTCTTTGAGCATTTCCATGACTGCATTGTCCTGTCTCACGGAAACGACCGGACAGCCTGCCTTGATAATTCCAAACTTCTGATAGGCAATTTCCTCTATAGTATCGCCTAAAAACGACGTATGATCTCTGCTGATCTTTGTAAAAACAGTGAGAGCCGGTTTTTCCACAATATTGGTTGCATCATTTCTGCCACCCATTCCCACCTCGATCACGGCTACGTCCACATGCCAGCAGACCATCTGGCAATACGCCATCACCGTCTCAATCTCAAATGCGGTGGGACAATCCATATCAGCCGCTTTCATTTTATCTACTGCCACTGCAATCTCTGTAATACGATCAGCCACTTCTTCTTCCTGGATCCATTCCACATCCGTTCCAAAATGATTTCCTGATATCTTCTGTATCTGCTCTCTGGGATCAAAGAGTGCCGGAGACGCAAATCTCCCCACCGAATAACCGGACATAGCCAGCGCATTGGAAATATAAGCCCCCACGGATCCCTTTCCATTGGTTCCGGCAATATGTACGATCCGCAGCTTCTTCTCCGGGTGCCCCATGAGCTCTGCCAGCTTCATGACACGATCCATGGAGTAATCACTTGCCAGTTCTTTTCGTATTTCTTCAATATATTCTACTGCTTCCTGATAGTTCATACTGATCCTGCATTCCTTTCCCAACCCGCAGACTTTGAACCACAGGCCCAAAGTCAGGAATTGCTTCGCAATTCTCATTGGCTTTACACCACGTTACGATCATTTTCCCATCCCCTAAAAAAGGACTCAGGAAAAAAGGTTAAAACCCCTTTTACCTAAGCCCCCATATTATTGATACCATTTATAAAATGCAACGCACACCGGATATAAATCATCTGGTTCTGACCGCGACCGCACCATCTTTATTTGATGATACGAACCTTTAATACACCGTCAATGGCACTCAGCTTCTCTGCAAATGCCTCTGTGGAATCAGAGTCAATGTCAAAGATACAATAAGAGTAGTCCCCACGGCTCTTATTGGTCATATGTGCAATGTTGATTCCCTCTGAGGAGAATACATTGGTAAACTGTGTCAGCATATTCGGGATGTTCTTATGAGCAACGGTAATTCTGCCCTTTGTCTCACAGACACCTGCATCACATGCCGGATAGTTTACAGAGTTTCTGATGTTACCATTCTCCATGAAATCACGGATCTCTTCGACTGCCATGATCGCACAGTTATCCTCAGACTCCTCTGTAGAAGCACCAAGATGAGGTGTGGCAATGACATTTGGCATCTTAACTACTGCCGGATTCGGGAAATCAGTAACATATTTTGCAACCTTTCCGGACTCCAGAGCCACCTTCATATCATCATCATTTACCAGAAGATCACGGGCAAAGTTTAATACAACAACGCCGTCCTTCATCTGATCGAATGCCTCTTTATTCAAAAGGCCTTTTGTCTCCGGCATATACGGTACATGAACGGTGATATAATCACATGTCTTGTAAAGCTCATCATAGCTCTTGCATACGGTGATGTCTCTGGAAAGTGTCAGCGCATTCTTTACGGAAAGGAATGGATCCACACCGTAAACCTCCATACCCAGACGGTTTGCTGCATTGGCTACCAATACACCAATGGCACCAAGGCCGATCACACCAAGCTTCTTTCCCTTGATCTCAGAACCTGCAAAGTTCTTCTTTGCCTTCTCCATGGATTTGGAAATATTCTCGTCGTCTGCATTAGACTTAACCCAGTCGATACCACCCACGATATCACGGGCAGCTAAAAGCATTCCGGAGATCAGAAGCTCCTTAACACCGTTTGCATTTGCTCCCGGTGTATTAAATACAACGATACCCTTCTCGGCACATTTATCAAGTGGAATATTATTAACTCCGGCACCGGCTCTTGCTACGGCACAGAGCTTATCAGACAGCTCCATATCATGCATGGCAGCACTGCGGACTAATACCGCATCTGCCTGTGCAAAATCCTCTGTCTGCTTATAATCCTCTGTCAGATTGTCAAGTCCCACCGCTGCGATGGGATTTAAGCATGTATACTGAAACATTATGCATTCTCCTCCTCAAACTTCTTCATAAACTCTACAAGCTTCTCCACGCCCTCCTTAGGCATAGCGTTGTAGATGCTGGCTCTCATACCACCAACAGTACGATGACCCTTCAGGTTTACGAAACCTGCTTTCTCTGCCTCTTTTACGAACTTGGCATCAAGGTCCTTATCACCGGTAACAAAAGGTACATTCATCAGAGAACGGTCTTCCTTAACAACAGTTCCCTTGAACATCTTGCTGCTGTCCAGAAAATCATAAAGGATCTTTGCCTTCTCCTCATTACGCTGCTTCATTACCTCTAAGCCGCCCATCTTCTTGAGCCACTTAAATACCTTACCGCAGATATAGATACCATATGCCGGCGGTGTGTTGTAAAGAGAATCTGCATCTGCGTGTGTCTTGTACTGCAGCATGGTCGGAGTACCCGGAAGTACATCCTCTGTGATCAGATCCTCACGGATGATCACGATAACAACACCTGCAGGTCCGATATTCTTCTGAACACCACCGTAGATCACACCGTACTTTGTAACATCAACCGGCTCTGAAAGGAAGCAGGAAGATACATCAGCAACCAAAGTCTTTCCCTTTGTGTTTGGAAGCTTCTTGTACTTTGTTCCGTAAATTGTATTGTTTTCACAGATATAAACATAATCTGCATCCTCCGAAATCGGCAGATCCGAACAATCAGGAATATACGAGAATGTCTTATCCTCGGATGAGGCAATCTTATTTGCCTTTCCATATTTCTGTGCTTCTGTATAGGCTTTCTTAGCCCACTGTCCGGTTACAATATAATCAGCCACGCCGTTTTTCATAAGATTCATAGGAATCATGGCAAACTGCTGTGATGCACCGCCCTGAAGGAATAATACTTTGTAATTGTCAGGAATGTTCATCAACTCTCTTAAGTCTTTTTCTGCAGTCTTGATGATGTTATCATAGACCTTGGACCGGTGACTCATCTCCATCACCGACATGCCCGATCCCTGATAATCCAACATCTCATCAGCAGCTTCCTGAAGTACTTCCTCCGGTAATACGGCCGGACCAGCTGAAAAATTATAAACTCTGCCCATTTTTTATGCCTCCTTATGTAGATAAAAATTAATGTTTACTGACAGCCCTGTAAAAGCAGCCGCCCATCTATAGAATACAAAATCCCCTATAACAGCATTGTATGACAACACTTGTGCTATATTAAGATTCCGCATTTAGATCCTCTTCATCAAATACATCTTCCAGATTCTTTCCGGGAGCAACCATCGGGAATACCTTATCATCGCTCTCGATCACACAATCGATCACAACAGGCTCTCCTGCTGCAAGTGCCTCCTTCAGCACCGGCTCAACCTCTTCCATTTTGGTGATACGGTATGCTCTGGCTCCCATCGCCTCGGCAACCTTCACATAGTCCACCTTATCCTTTAATATCGTATGTGAATAACGCTCTCCGTAGAATAAGGTCTGCCACTGGCGTACCATACCCAGCACGGAGTTATTAAAAATCAGCTCAATGATCGGAATATTACTGCGGGTTGCTGTTGCAATCTCGTTCATATTCATACGGAAACATCCGTCTCCGGCAATATTTACTACCGTTTTGTCCGGATTTCCCACCTTGGCACCGATCGCAGCACCGAGACCATATCCCATGGTTCCCAGTCCACCGGATGTGATCAATGTTCTTGGACGGGTGTACTTGTAATACTGTGCTGCCCACATCTGATGCTGGCCTACTTCCGTGGAAATAATTGCCTCACCATTGGTCAGCTCATACAGCTTTTCGATAATATACGGACCCGTCAGACGATCCTTACTGTAGGTAAGAGGTAATGTTCTCTTACGCTCCATCACTTTTTCCATCCATTCCGGATGAGAAAGCTGCTCCAGACGGGAGTTGAAAATATCCAGTACCGATTTCACATCGCCGATCACGCTGACATCTACAATGACATTCTTGTTGATCTCTGCGGGATCCACATCCACCTGAATGATCTTTGCTTTCTTGGCGAAATTTTTTGTAACTCCCGTAACACGGTCTGAAAATCTGGACCCCAGTACCACCAGCACATCTGCCTCTCCCACACTGAGGTCGGCAGTTTTGGTGCCATGCATACCAAGCATTCCCACATAATTATCATCAGTACCCGGATACGCTCCCTTACCCATAAGACTGTCTGTCACAGGGGCATCTAACTTTTTGGCAAACTCAAGCAGCTCCTTTTCTGCTCCGGAGATCACGGCACCGCCGCCCACAAAGATCATCGGACGCTTCGCCTTGCGCATCAGCTTTAATGCTTTCTCTACGGAAGCTGCCTCGATCTGCTCCGTGGAACGTGGGATGATCTTTGGCACCTCCGGCTTATACTCTGTCTTATTGGCGGTAACGTCCTTCGCAATATCGATCAGCACCGGACCCGGACGTCCTGTCTGTGCGATCTTGAAGGCACGTCTCAGCGCACCGGCCAGATCCTTGACATCCTTTACCAGAAAACTGTACTTTGTGATCGGCATGGTCACACCGGCAATATCAACCTCCTGGAAGGAATCCTTGCCTAACAGAGGCACACCTACATTACAGGTGATTGCCACCAACGGAACAGAATCCATATGTGCGGTTGCAATTCCCGTAACCAGATTTGTCGCTCCCGGACCACTTGTTGCCATGCAGACACCTACACGTCCTGTCGAACGCGCATAACCATCTGCCGCATGGGATGCTCCCTGCTCATGGGAAGTTAAGATATGATGAATCTCATCCTGATGACGATAAAGCTCGTCATATATATTTAAAATAGCGCCTCCCGGATAACCGAATACGGTATCCACGCCCTGTTCCTTCAGACATTCCACTACAATCTGAGAACCTGTTAACTGCATCGTATGTATACTCCTTTCTCATTCATTAAAATAATTTACAGACTTGATTTTAAAATTGCACCCTTGTCTGCAGAAGTAACCATAGATGCATATCTTGCCAGGTATCCGGTCTTAACCTTCGGCTCTCTCGGAGTCCATTTCTCGCGACGTTCTGCCAGCTCCTCATCAGAAACCTTTACATTGATGGTATTGGCCGGGATATCAATGGCAATGATATCACCCTCCTCGA
>CAKRHL010000122.1 GCA_934338765.1 uncultured Lachnospiraceae bacterium
GTCCCATGCATCTGCCAGTGGCGTGTATGTGGCAAGACATATTATCAGTGAGGATGAACAATGACATTAAAACACATTAAGATATTTGTGGCGGTATATCAGGAGGAGAGTATTACCAGGGCGGCAGAAAAGCTTCATATGACACAGCCGGCGACCAGTCTTGCCATACGGGAGCTGGAGGAATATTATCATACCAAGCTGTTTGAACGGAGCGGCCGCGGGATCCGGGTGACATCCGCCGGAAGCCAGCTATACCCAAGTGCAGTGCGGTTATTGTCCCTGTATGATGAGATGGATGCGGAAATGAAAAACTGGGACACCTCCGGCAGACTCCGGGTTGGTTCCAGTATCAGTATCGGCTCCTGCATTCTGCCACAGCTGATCAACCGTTTTTCGAAGGAATATCCGGAATTGGATCTGTACGTAAAAGTGGACAGTTCTGATGTGATCGAGCAGAACGTGCTGGAAAATCATCTGGACTTTGCTTTGATCGAGGGATCCGTTCATTCCGAAAAGCTCAAATCGACCGTATTTCTGGATGATGAGCTTGTACCGGTATGCAGTCGTTTTCATCCGCTGGCAGGGGCGGAGGATGTGGAACTGGACAGCTTAAAGGA
Organism: uncultured Lachnospiraceae bacterium; assembly: GCA_934338765.1. Lineage (GTDB taxonomy): Bacteria > Bacillota > Clostridia > Lachnospirales > Lachnospiraceae > Jutongia. The sequence continues at coordinate 618 of CAKRHL010000122.1, forward strand.
CGAGCATTTTCTCATGAGAGAGCCTCATAGTGGTACCCGTCAGCTTGCGGATTCCAGCTTTGCTTTAAAAAACTTTCAGATCAGGCCTGCATGGGAGAGTACCAGTACCGCGGCGCTGATCAACGCAGTGTCTATTGGACTGGGGATTTCCATTTTGCCAAAACGTATGCTGGAAAAGCAGCTTCGGATGCATCAGATCGGTTCCTTCACGATCCGTGACATGGATCTGAAACGCCATTACTCTCTGATCTACCATGAGAATAAATTTGTTTCTCCTACCATGGAGCGTTTTTTTGAGATGCTGGCAGAGCTTAAGGATGAATAAAAGGTGTATTGACAGCGTGTATGGTCCGATATCTGCAGGCTGAGAAAGGGATATGGAATATCATGAAGAAATTATATTTTACGAGACACGGACAGACCTTCTGGAATGTAGAAAATAAAATATGTGGTGCCACAGATATTGCTTTGACGGAGCTTGGACATGAGCAGGCGGTAGCCGCCGGCAAAATGATCCGGGAAGCTGGCTATGAGATTGATGAAATTCTCTATTCACCCCTGATCCGTGCGGCGGAGACGGCGCGTCATATCAGCGAGGAGACAGGGATCACTATGCGGATGGAACCAAGGCTAAAGGAGCAGAACTTTGGACGTTTTGAGGGAACCGCCCGGAACGGAGAGGAGTTTCGTGAAGCGAAGGCATGCTTTCTAAATCATTATGGCACAGGGGAGTCTATGCTGCAGATGGCACAGAGAATATACAATCTGATCGATGATCTCAAAAATGATCCGTCGGACAAGACATATCTTCTGGTGGCGCATAACGGCATTGCCCGTATCGTGCAGTCCTATTTTCATGAGATGACCAATGAGGAGTTTGCGGCGTTTGGCATTGACAATTGTACGCTGCTGGAATTTGATCTGTAGGGAGAATAGAATTATGGAACAGGATATGACAATATATACCATCATGCGCATTGATGAGGCTGACTTTGGATGCGAGGGCAGACCGGAGGGATATATTCCTATGGTGACCGTGTATCTGGAGGATGAATATGGCGGGGAAGAGATCCTTGAAATGGAGGATGCACAGATGTATCACCGGGCATTGGACGAAGGCTCCCGGGTGGTGATCGGCGGAGACGGAACTCTCTACAGCCTGGAGGCAGCCGGACGACAGGCCGATATCATGCCGATGGAGGAGACAGCAGATACCGATCAGCAGAATCAGTGGCTGGAGGGATATATGGATGCCGTGGAGGAGCTGGAAGAAGAGTCATTTAAGCAATAATTACAGTAAATCCGCTTTGCAAATATTGTGCCTGCGGTCCAAAGTCTGCGGGCCGGGAAAAGAATGGAGATTATTATGTTTTACGTACCTGATGGAACAGAAAAATGTGGATATTATGAGTGCAAAAGCTGTGGAAGCCGTTTCCTTGATATCAAGATCGGTCCCAGCATCGTGTGTCCCTACTGCGGGGAGGAGCCGGACATGGAAATCGGCCCGGATGAGGAGATGCCCGTGATCACAGAGGATGCAAAGCTGGTGCAGATGCTTCAGGGTGAGGAGGAAGTGGCATAGTATGACCAGCTTTTGAGCCTTGCCGTTACCGGGGGCGATTATAACTGGATATAGTATCTGACAGGAGAAAATGATATACGAAAAAGTATCGGAGTGGATGAGCCATTCCGGTGCTTTTTTTGTGCAAAAAGCGATGATATTTCTTTCTTGAAAAAGTGAAAAAAACGGAAAGGTTTCATGGCATACGGTGTGATATGCTGATTAAGATAAACCCGTTAATCTGCTCAACGAAAGGAGAACAAAATGAAGCAAAAGAAAAAAAGGAGGAAGGTGCAGGCCATACTGATGATCATGGTCATGCTGATGTCAGTATCGGTGCTGCAGGGCATTTCGGGCAAACGTCTTTTGTCTGCCAGAGCGGCAGGGGAAAGTGTGACCCGTGGAGAATGGATCCATAATCTCGTCTCGACATTTGACATGAAGATGGAAGAGGGACTTGTGCCGGATACTTATTATCCGGATATCGTTGGGACGACCTATTACTCTGATATCCAGACGGCAATTTATTTTGGTGTTGTGGATCTGGAGGCAGGAGAATCATTTAAACCGGATGCAGCGGTGGATCGTGAGTTTGCTGCACACACATTAAGCTTCTGCATGGGGTATGATACTTCTGATGTTACATATACCATGGATGATGAAGCAGATCTGACATATCCGGGAGATGACCAGACCGCCGTGGATATGGGATGGCTGGCTTTGCAGGATGGAAAATTTGCACCATCGCAGAAGATTACGACAACAGAATCTCAAAATATGCTGCAGTCAGCGAAGAAAATTTTAGATGCTTCCGGTGTAGATAAGAATCATGAAAATGTATACAAATTTGCTGACAATGTCATCGAATTACCGGAAAGTGTCACCTTTGATAAAGGGGAGGATGGTCAGATCATTGTACATGATACCTCTGTGAAGCTGAAAGAGGGCGATGTATTTGCCGTATATTCAGATGGAATCGCCTATACATATAAGGCATTATCCATCGCCAAAGAGGGCGATGATCTGATCATCAATACCGAGAAGGTAATGTATGACGATGCAGTGGAGTCTGTAGATGCAGAGGGTGTCATTGATGCGGATCTGGCAGATTTTATTCCGGCAGAAGGTGTGGAAGCCGAGGTGGAATACGAGGATCAGACAACTGTTAAGGGGATGCATAAGATTTCCGGCGTTAAAAGTGTAAAAAGCATTAATGTGTCAAAGAGTATCGGTGCCGGAACCGTCACCTGCAATATCAGTGATATTACGGTAGATTATCGTATTGATAAAAACGGATATCGTTTTGCAGTTTATGGAAAAGTAGATCCAAGCTTTACCTTTTCAGGTAAAAAAGAGCTTGTGATCACATTGGGAACCATTCCTGTGGCACAAGTAGGAAAGATTGAAGTGAAAGCAGTTTGTTCTGCCAAGGGATCTGCAACAGTAGGATTTACTACAAATGCAGTCGTAGGTGTTGAGCAGAAAGTGGGTCATGCACCTAGACATCTGGCAAACTATACCAGTCCTCAGTGGAGATTTTCCGCAAAGGCAGAGCTGAAGGCTGCCTGTGATCTGAGCTTTTCTGTTGAAATACCAATGGCAGCAGAGGGAAAGGTTTACGGAGAAGTCGGTGTTAAGACCACCCCTGATATGGAGGTTTATACCGACGGCAAAAAGCCGCAGGTATGTATTGATCTGCCGGTTTATGTATTTGCGGAAGCCGGATATTCCGTAAAGGTAGTAGGGTATGATGTAGCAAGCGGAAAGAAGCCGATCTACGATGCTTCCAACAGTCCGGTGAAGCTTTGTTATCATATTGAAGATGGAAACTGCGTGCCGGCATGTACAAGAACGGACAGCAGTTCGCGTGTGGGGAAAAGAGGGTACTACACATCGCCAAGCCTGCAGAGCGGCGTAGGCAACACCTATGGCAGCCAGGCGTTTGTAGCACCTTATGCGGAGAAGAAAGTTTTTGAATATACATTAGATGATGACGGAAATGCAACCATCACAAAATATGATGGAAATGTCAGGGCGCTGACGATTCCGGATACACTGGATGGTTATACGGTAGTAGGCATTGGCAAAAATGCCTTTGCGAAGAATACGTATTTGCAGAGTGTGGTGATTCCGGATACGGTGACGAAGATTGATGCAGGGGCGTTTTCGGAATGTACGAATCTGTCCAGTGTTGCTTTGTCGGACGGGTTAATAGACTTGGAGTGCAGCGCATTTGGTGAAACTGCACTGACAAGTATAGTTATTCCGAAGTCATTGGAAACTGCCCATGCATCGGCAGATAATGGAAACTATTCAAATGGTCCATTTGATAAATGTGAAAATTTAAAGAAAGTAACATTTGAAGAAGGGACAACGCAAGTAGCGCAATTTCTGTTTGCAGGATGTACAGGATTGGAAAAGATTTATATACCGGATACAATAACAACGATATCACAGTACGCTTTTTTTGAATGTATTAATTTAGAAGGTGCAGAACTTGCGAATTCTGTTACTTATATTAGAGAAGGGGCTTTTTCAGGTTGTACAAAATTGACTACAGCGAACCTACCAACATCTTTAACGGAAATGGAGTGCAGCGCATTTGGTGAAACTGCACTGACAAGTATAGTTATTCCGAAGTCATTGGAAACTGCCCATGCATCGGTAGATAATGGAAACTATTCAAATGGTCCATTTGATAAATGTGAAAATTTAAAGAAAGTAACATTTGAAGAAGGAACAACGCAAATAGCACAATTTTTGTTTGCAGGATGTACAGGAATTGAAGATATTCAGATTCCGCAAACCATAGTTTCTATTGAACAGGGAGGATTTAAGGGATGTACAAATCTTCAAAAGGTTGTTATGCCAGATACGATTAAGCAAGTGAATGACTATGCTTTTGAAGATTGTACAAATTTAGAGAAGGTTCATATTTCGGACAAGGTAAAGACTATTTCCGACAGGATGTTTAATAATTGTTCTTCATTAACAGAGGTCAATATCCCGGCGGGAGTAAAATCTATTCAGAAAAGTGTGTTTAGAAACTGTACCTCCTTGAAGGATATCACGATACCAGATGCTGTAACGAAAATTGAAGATAGTGTTTTTGAAAATTGTACAGCACTTACAAAGGTAACAGTTGGTAATCGGGTATCAAGTATTGGGGAATCCATCTTCTCGGGTTGTACCGCGCTTCCACAGATCACCTTACCGGCAAGTGTGCAGAAAATTGGAGACAAGGCATTTTCTCACTGTGAAGCTTTGGCAGATGTGAAGCTTTCCGAGGGTCTGACTTCTATTGGCAGCTATGCTTTTGAGTACAATATTGCATTGCCGAAGGTTACTTTGCCAAATACACTGGAATCTTTGGGAGAGAGAGCATTCCAGTATTGCGATGTGCTTGCCGATGTGGATCTGGGAGCGGGTTTGAAGGTGATTCCGAAGTATTGCTTCTATGAGGATCCGGCTCTTCAGAAGGTGATCCTTCCATATCAGTTTACAACAGTAAATGCCAGTGCATTTGCAAACTGTACGAAGCTGACCGACATTACCTTTAACAGAAATGTTTCCTCTGTGGACGCATCAGCACTTTCCTATAAAGACAAGACAACGATCCACGGCGTTAAGGGAACATACGCAGAGACCTTTGCTTCAGACAATGGATTTAAGTTTGAGGCGCTGAATGCTCCGGCAACGGACATTACTTTAAGCAAAGAAAAGATCGAGATTGCTAAGGACAAGAGCATTCGTCTGACAGCATCATTGACTCCGGTCGATACTTCTGATGAGTTGACATGGACATCCTCCAATGAAGAGGTTGCTACCGTGGAAGATGGAGTGGTCAAGGCAGTTGGTCTTGGTGAGGCAGAGATCGTTGCAATGGCAGGCAGTGCGACAAAGAGCTGTCCGGTCAAGGTATATCAGGGTGTAAATAATATTACACTGGATGTAACATCACATACTATGACAATAGGAGATTTTCTGCAGCTGACCGCGACGATCTATCCGAAGGATGCGGAATATAAGGATGTGATCTGGAGCAGTGACAATGAGGATGTAGCCGTCGTAGATCAGAAGGGTCTGGTACAGGCAAAAGCATATGGTAAGGTAAAGATCACAGCAACATCGAAGGATGGCGGGCGTGAGGCAGTCTGCAACGTCACAGTAGAACCGGTGGCAGTAACGGAGATTTCATTAAATGCCAAGGCAGTGATTCTTAAGGTGGGTGAAACATATCAGCTGAAGGAGACGATCCTGCCGGAGAATGCCACAGACAAAACAGTTACCTGGACATCAAGCAATACAAAGGCAGCGACTGTATCAGGTGGAGCTGTCACGGCAGTTAGTACAGGCTCTGCCGTTATAATCGTAAAAACCAATAGTGGTGCCAAGACAGCGTCTTGTACCGTGACAGTACAGGGA